>CAIXAY010000103.1 GCA_903917505.1 uncultured beta proteobacterium
ACGCGCTCCTTGCAGCAACCCCGGCGCAACCCCCGTTTCATCCTTCTCTTTCAGCATTTCAAACTCCTTTTTCCAGACACGGTTTTACCCCAAATTCGTGTCCAGAAAAATAGGGGCCGGTTCAGCCGGGATTGTCGTCCTCTATGCGGCGCTGGCTTCGGTCGCCGAGGAGCGGCGTTACGAACTGGCAGTGATGCGCACGCTCGGCGCCCGGCGCGCGCAGCTACGGCACACCTTGCTGGCCGAATTCGCGGCGATCGGCGGGCTGGCCGGGCTGATCGCCGCGCTCGCGGCAATGGCCATCGCCCAGTTTCTGGCGCACAAGGTGTTTCACTTCCCGGTGGCGATCGAATTCTGGCTCGCGCCCGCGGCACTGCTGGGCGGCGCCGCACTGGTCACCGGCGCCGGCTGGTTCGCGGCATCGCGCTTGATTGCCGCGCCGCCGCTCGAAGCTTTGCGCGCCGGTAGCTAGCGAAGGCTCAAGCAGCCTTCGCTCTAGCGAACCAGGTCTTCGCGGCGGAGCAGAAAAACGTTCTGATCGCCGGCGCTGGTGTCGAGCCAGACAAAAGAGGTTTCGGGGAAGGCCGCTTCGAGCGCGTCGCGATTGTTGCCGATCTCGACGATCAGCAGACCTTCGGGTTTGAGATGGCCGGCTGCTTCGCGCAGGATGATGCGCACGAAATCGAGACCGTCTTCACCGCTGGCCAGCGCCATTTCGGGCTCGCGGCGGTATTCCGCGGGCAGCGCGGCCATGGCCTCGGCGTTGACGTAGGGCGGGTTGGAAATGATCAGGTCGTAGCGTTGTCCGGCAAGTGCGCCGAAAGCGTCGGAGGCGATGAGCCGGATCCGCTCCACCAGGCCGTAATCGCCGACATTGCGTGCGGCGACGGCGAGCGCGTCGGCAGAAAGGTCTACGGCATCGACCTTGGTCTCGGGGAAAACCAGCGCGGCGAGGATGGCCAGGCAAGCCGAGCCGGTGCACAGGTCGAGCACCTTGCGCACCGCCCACGGATCGTCGATCCACGGACCGAGCTGTTCGTTGAGCAACTCGGCGATGTGCGAGCGCGGCACGATGACGCGCTCATCGACGTAGAAACGGTAGTCGCCGAGCCAGGCTTCGCGGGTCAGGTAAGCGGCGGGCAGGCGTTCGTCGACGCGCCGCTTGATGACGGCGAGCACGGCGGCACGTTCCGCGCCGGTCAGCCGGGCGTCCAGGTAGGGTTCCAGGACGTCGCGCGGCAGGTGCAAGGTATGCAGGAGCAGATAGGCCGCTTCGTCCCAGGCGTTGTCGCTGCCATGGCCGAAAAACAATTTTGCCTCGCCGAAGCGGCTGACGGCAAAGCGCAACAGATCGCGCACGGTGGACAGTTCGTCTTGGGCTTGGGCAAACATATCAGGGCAGGATCTGCTCCAGAATTCGGCGATAAATGGCCGAAAGGCGGGCGAGGTCGGCGATGGCGACCGACTCGTCGATGCGGTGAATGCTCGCGTTGACCGGGCCGATTTCGATGAGCTCCGGGCAGATATCCGCGATGAAGCGGCCGTCCGAGGTGCCGCCGGTCGTCGATAGTGTGGTTTCGATTCCCGTTTCGGCGCGGATTGCCGCGCGCGCGGCATCGACCAGCAGGCCGCCGCCAGTCAGGAAGGGCCGCGCGCCCAGGGTCCACTGCATGCGATAGTCGAGGCCATGGCGATCGAGTATCGCGGCCACTGTTGCTTGCAATGCTTCCGGCGTACTGACGGTGGCGAAGCGGAAATTGAAATCGATTTCGACCACGCCGGGAATGACGTTGCCGGCGCCGGTGCCGCCGTGGATATTGGAAACCTGCCAGCTCGTCGGCGGGAAGAATTCGTCACCGTTGTCCCAGACCGTCGCTGCGAGCTCGGCGATCGCCGGCGCCGCAAGATGTATCGGGTTCTTTGCGTCTTGCGGGTAGGCGACGTGACCCTGCACACCCTTGACCGTCAGCTTGCACGACAGCGAGCCACGGCGGCCGTTCTTGATCGTGTCGCCGAGTTCTCTGACGGCGGTCGGTTCGCCGACGACGCAGTAGTCGATCTTCTCGCCGCGCGCGGCCAGCGCTTGCGTCACCGCGACCGTGCCGTCGACGGCGTCGCCTTCCTCATCGGAGGTGAGCAGGAAAGCGATCGAACCGCTGTGTCGCGGCCGCTCGGCGATGAACGCTTCGGTTGCATCGACGAAGGCCGCGAGTGAACTTTTCATGTCCGCCGCGCCGCGGCCGAAGAGCAGACCGTCGCGCCGGCTGGGCTGGAAAGGGTCGCTCTGCCAGCTTTCCGCTGGGCCGCTTGGAACCACGTCGGTATGGCCGGCAAAAGCAAATAGTGGCGCGGTCGTTCCGCGGCGCGCCCACAGGTTGGTGACGCCGCCGCGATTGATGAATTCGCAGGCAAACCCGACTCGCCGCAGACGTTCGGCGATGATTCTTGTGCAGCCCGCATCGTCCGGGGTGACCGAGCGGCAGGCAATCAACTGTTCGGCGAGACTGAGTACGGCGTCAGCGGCCATTGGGCTTTTCGTCCGCCGGGTCGTCGTCATTGAGGCTGAGCGTAAACTCCTTGAACGAAGCGCCGCCACTGTTGGTCTCGGCAAAGTCGAGCGGGGTCGTGTCGCGCGCTTCTTCCTTGCGCGGGGTGCCGGTGATCTCGGAATTGTTGATCAGCCAGGAAAGATTGGTCGGCGAATCGGAATTGCCCAGCGCTTCGTCGAGCGTGATGATGCCTTCGCGATAAAGCCGGAAGAGGTCCTGCTCGAAAGTCTGCGATCCGGGCGCCAGGCTTTGTTCCATCGCTTCCTTGATGGCCAGCACTTCGCCGCGCTCGATCAACTCCTGCACGTGGCGCGTATTGAGCAGAATTTCGGCGGCCGGCGTGCGTTTGCCGTCGGTCTTTCTGACCAGGCGCTGCGAGATGATCGCCTTGAGGCTCGCCGACAGGTCGAGATAGAGCGAGGTGCGGCTCTCGAGCGGGAAGAAATTGATCACGCGGTTGAGCGCGTGGTAGCTGTTGTTGGCATGCAGCGTGGCCAGGCAAAGGTGGCCGGTCTGGGCGTAGGCGATCGCCGCCTGCATGGTTTCCTTGTCGCGGATCTCGCCGATCAGGATGCAGTCGGGCGCCTGGCGCATGGCGTTCTTCAGCGCCGATTCCCAGTCCGCCGTGTCCATTCCCAGCTCGCGCTGGTTGACGATGGATTTCTTGTGCCTGAACAGGAACTCGATCGGATCCTCGATCGTCAGGATGTGGCCGGAGCGATTCGAGTTGCGGTAGTCGAGCATCGCCGCGATGGTCGTCGATTTGCCCGATCCGGACGAACCGACGATCAGCATCAGGCCGCGCTTCTCCATGATCAGTTCGGAGAGTATC
>CAIXAY010000104.1 GCA_903917505.1 uncultured beta proteobacterium
CCTGCTCGAAGAAATCGTCGCCCTGTGCATGACCGCATGCCAGGGCGCCGACGTGCTCGTCGTCGAAGGGCTGCACACCGACGGTTCGCACTCCTTCATCTCGCAGCTCAATGTCGATATCGCCCGCAGCCTCAAGGCGGAAGTCATCATCGTCGCCGACGCCTCGCAACCGGACGCGGTCACCGATCTGCGCCTGGGCATCAGCAATTTCACCAACGAGGATTGCAAAATTGCCGGCGTGATCTTCAACAAGGCCGCCGAGGATTTCGATCTGGCCGCCGCGCAAAAATTGCTCAGCCGCACGCGTGTCTGGGGCGTGGTGCACGAGAACCCGATGCTGCGCGCCCCGCGCATGCTCGACGTGGCGCAATACCTCAACGCCGAAATCGTATCGTACGGCGAACTCGACACCCGCCGGGTCACCGAAACGATCATCGCGGCGCGTTCGGCGCGGCAATTCATCCAGCGCCTGCGGCCCGGTACGCTGGTCATCACCTCCGGCGATCGCGACGACATCATCCTGGCATCGGCGCTGGGCGCCAGCCGCGGCATTCAACTCGCCGGCCTGCTGCTGACGCACTCGAGCAGCATCGTCCCGCAGCTGATGGAATTCGCCGCGCCGGCCTTGAATACCGGCGTCCCCATCCTCCGTACCGACAATGACAGTTTCATCACGGCGCGGCGCGTCAGCCATATTCCCGAAGCCGTTCCGCGCGACGACCTGGCGCGCATGAACGCCGTCCTCGACACCGTCGCCGAGCACCTCGATACTGCAACCATCAGCACCGCGTTCCACATGCCGGAAACGACCAAGCTCTCGCCGCCGGCATTCCGCTACCAGCTGATTCAGAAAGCGCGTTCGGCGCAAAAGCGCATTGTCCTGCCCGAGGGCGAGGAACCGCGCACCGTGCGCGCCGCGATCATCTGCACCGAAAAGGGAATCGCCCACTGCATCCTGCTCGGCAAGCGTGCCGTCATCGAGACCGTGGCTGCCTCGCAAGGCGTCACCCTGCCGGCCAGCCTGGAAATTCTCGATCCCGACGCGATCCGCAGCCGCTATGTCGCGCCGATGGTCGAATTGCGCAAGTCCAAGGGTCTGACGCCGCAACAAGCGCTCGCCCAGCTTGAAGACGCCGTCGTGCTCGGGACGATGATGCTCGCCGTCGATGAAGTTGACGGCCTGGTCTCGGGTGCCGTGCACACCACGGCGAGCACCGTGCGGCCGGCGCTGCAATTGATCAAGACCTCGCCCGGCTCGTCGATCGTCTCGTCGGTCTTCTTCATGCTGATGCCCGACCAGGTGCTGGTCTATGGCGACTGCGCGATCAATCCGGTGCCGACGGCGGAACAGCTGGCCGAGATCGCCAAGCAGAGTTCCGACAGCGCCATCGCCTTCGGCATCACGCCGAAAGTCGCGATGCTCAGTTACAGCACCGGCACCTCGGGAACCGGCGACGACGTCGAGAAAGTCCGCCTCGCCAGCGAAATCGCGCACCAGAAGTATCCCGACCTGATTCTCGACGGGCCGCTGCAGTACGACGCCGCGTCGGTAGTCGATGTCGGCCGGCAGAAAGCGCCGAACAGCCCGGTCGCCGGTCAGGCGACGGTGTTCATCTTTCCTGATCTCAACACCGGCAACACGACCTACAAGGCGGTGCAACGCTCGGCCAACGTGGTGTCGGTCGGCCCGATGCTGCAGGGCCTGCGCAAGCCGGTCAACGATCTGTCGCGTGGTGCACTGGTTGAC
>CAIXAY010000105.1 GCA_903917505.1 uncultured beta proteobacterium
CCACATGCCGAAAGAAGAAGCCCTGGCCGAGGCGCAGAGGCTGATCGCCATGGCCGGACTGACCGGCTTCGAGGGAAAATATCCGTGGCAGCTGTCGGGCGGCATGCAGCAGCGCGCATCAATTTGCCGCGCGCTCTTGCACGACCCTTCGGTGCTGCTGATGGACGAGCCTTTCGGCGCGCTCGACGCGCTGACGCGCGAAAAAATGAACCTCGAACTGCAGCGCATCTGGTTGGCCTCGAAGAAGACCGTGATGCTGATCACGCACAGCATCCCGGAAGCCGTATTCCTGTCCGACCGGGTCATCGTCATGAGCGAGCGCCCCAGCTCGATCGCCGCGATTTACGACATCGACTTGCCGCGCCCGCGCACGCTCGACATGATGGGTTCGCCCGAATTCGCCGTGCTGGCCAAGCAGGTGCGCTCGCATTTCTACACGCAAGGCAGCCTCGACCACTGACCACAACGATGAAAAAAATTACGATAGAGTCCGTCAATTCCAACTTCGAGCGTGAGCCGCTGATCCGCCCGTTCGGTTTCAAGGGCGGCTACATGACCGAAATCTGGCAGACGGTCGCCCTGCTGCGCAGCGCAGCGGGCACCAGGAAGATCGGGCTGTGCACGCAGAACGTGCTGTGGAGCGACGCGCAGGTCTTCGCCGCGCATTCCGAGAGCGGCGGCAATGCGCTGATGTTCGCGCTGAGCGAATATGCGCTGCAACTGATCAAGGGCAGATCGTTCGTCACGCCGGTCGAGCTGCTCGATTCCATCCTCGACGAGGTCTACGCCTACGGCAAGAAGATTTCCGGCAATCCCCGGCTGCGCAAGACCTTTGCCCTGAACGCACTGGTCGGCATCGATAACGCGGCCTGGCTGCTGTACGCCG
Source organism: uncultured beta proteobacterium (assembly GCA_903917505.1). The sequence goes on from CAIXAY010000105.1 coordinate 887, forward strand.
CCGAGAACGGCTTGCGCACTTTCGATGCGCTGATCCCGGAAGCTTACCGGCCGGCCCTCGCCCATCGCCACCGCCAGGTCGCCAGCATTCCGCTGATGGCCTACAGCATTCCGGTCGAAGAGATCAAGGCCGCCGTCGACGCCGGCTATTTCTTCATGAAGATCAAGATCGGCCAGCCGGGCACGCAGGAGGAAATGCTCGAAAAAGACATGGCGCGCCTGTCCGCCGTACACCAGGCGATCGGCAATGCGCGCACGCCGCACAGCAAGGACGGCAAGCTGCCCTATTACTTCGACGCCAACCAGCGCTACGAGAAAAAGGAAACCCTGCTGCGCCTGCTCGACCATGCCCGCAAGATCGGGGCTTTCGATCAGATCGCGATCATCGAGGAACCCTTCGCCGAGGAGTACGAAGCCGACATTACCGACATCCCGGTGCGCGTCGCCGCCGACGAAAGCGCGCACACCGACGTCGACGCCGTCGCCCGCATGCAGATGGGCTATCAGGCAATCGCCCTCAAGGCCATCGCCAAGACCCTGAGCATGACGCTGAAAGTCGCCCAGGCGGCGCACGAACGCGGAGTTCCGTGCTTCTGCGCCGATCTCACGGTCAATCCCATCCTCGTCGAGTGGAACAAAAACGTTGCCGCCAGGCTCTCGCCCTTCCCCGGCATCGGCCTCGGACTCCTCGAAACCAACGGCCACCAGAACTACCGCAACTGGTCCGCCATGCGCAGCTATCATCCGCAGCCTGAGGCACAATGGTCGATGACAAGGCAAGGCGTCTTCGATCTTGACAGCGATTATTACCAGACGAGCGGCGGCCTGTTCATGCCGTCAACACACTACGAAGAAATGTTTGCCTGAGAGAAACGACTATGAGCAATTACCCGAAACTGCGCTTCGGCGTGATCGGCATCGATCACCGCCACATCTACGATCAGGTCAGCAGCCTGCTGGCCATAGGCGCTGAGTGCGTCGGCTACTGGACGCGCGAAGAGGTGCAGACGATGGCCGGTTTCCTCGAACGCTTTCCGGGCGTCAAGCGCGTCAGCGACCGACAGCAACTGCTCGAAGATCCGGGCATCCAGCTGATCACCTGCGCGGCCATCCCGCGCGAGCGCGCCGGCTTCGGCATCGAGGTCATGCGCCACGGCAAGGACTTCATGGTCGACAAGCCGGGGCTCACCACTTTCGCGCAACTGGCCGAGGTGCAGCGCGTGCAGCGCGAAACGGAGCGGATCTATTCCGTCAACTTCACCGAGCGCTTCGAAGTGCGCGCCGTCACCACGGCTACCGAACTCGTGCGCAGCGGCGCCATCGGGCAGGTGCTGCAGACCATCGGTCTCGGGCCGCACCGCCTGAACCGGCACACGCGCCCGGCCTGGTTCTTCGTCGCGCAGGAATACGGCGGCATCCTGGTCGACGTCGCTTCGCACCAGATCGACCAGTTCCTGCATTTCACCGGCGCCGAGGACGCACGCATCGTCATGTCGCGGTTCGGCAATCTGGCCCATCCCGACGATCCGGGCTTTCAGGACTTCGGCGAAATCATGCTGGCGCACGGCGCAGCCAGCGGCTACATCCGCGTCGACTGGTTCACGCCCAACGGTCTCTCCACCTGGGGCGATGGCCGCCTGACCATACTCGGCACGGAAGGCTATATCGAATTGCGCAAGTACGTCGACATCGCAGGGCGCCCCGGCAAGGATCACCTGTTCCTGGTCAACAACGAAGGCACGCGCTACATCGACTGTTCGGCCGCGCCATTGCCGTATTACACCGACCTGCAGCGCGACATTTTCGAACGAAGCGAGAGCGCAATGAGCCATGCGCACTGCTTCAAGGTCTGTGAACTCGCCCTGCAGGCGCAGGCGCAGGCGGAGACGATATCAGCCTGAGCGCTCGTTCCGATTCAAAATCCAACACCGAGGCGCAGAGACACCGAGGGATCGCAGAGAACGGCAAAGGAAAAACATTTCCACCCCTTGCAGCGCAGTTCGTCTTGCCTGCGCCATTGCCGCGTCTCTGCGCCTCTGCGGTGGGTTTGCAATGCCTTGCCCAGCGCGCCGAACAAGTCGGCAAGCCCGATCGGCTATAATGCGCTGCTCTTCCGCACCGTTCCGAATCGCCTCTCGTGCCGCTCGCCAAACCCGCTTCGGCCGCATCGCCGGCCGACTTCCTGCCGTTTGCCCTGCCCGCTTTTAGAGCCGGCGAGCGCACGCAATTGCCGCCCTTCGCCGGTTCCGCCGACGCGCTCTATATCGCCCGGTTGGCGGGCAAGCAACCCCTGCTGGCGGTGCTCACGGCGAGCGCCAACGACGCGCAGCGCCTGCTCGATGAAATCCCGTGGTTCGCGCCCAAGCTGCGCGTTCGCCTGCTGCCGGACTGGGAAACCCTGCCCTACGACAGCTTCTCGCCGCACCACGACCTGATCTCCGAGCGCCTGGCGACGCTCTACAGCGTTATGCGCGGCGAATGCGACATCCTGCTGGTGCCGGCCTCGACCGCCGTCTATCGCCTGACGCCGCCGGCTTATCTCGCGGCCTACACTTTCTTCCTGAAGAACGGCGAGAAGCTCGACGCCGAGCAGTTCCGCGCCCAGCTGACTCTGGCCGGTTACGCGCACGTGACGCAGGTCGTCGCGCCGGGCGAGTACTCGGTGCGCGGCGGCCTCGTCGATCTCTTCCCGATGGGATCGCCGCTGCCCTTCCGCCTCGACCTCTTCGGCGACGAAATCGAAAGCATCAAGACCTTCGACGTCGACAGCCAGCGCACTCTCTACCCGGTGCCGGAAATCCGGCTGCTGCCGGCGCGCGAATTTCCGCTCGACGACAAGGGTCGCACGCACTTCCGCCAGCGCTTTCGCGAACTCTTCGAAGGCGATCCGGCGCGCTCGGGAATCTACAAGGACGTCTCCAACGGCATCCCCTCGGCCGGCATCGAATACTGGCTGCCGCTCTTTTTCGACGCGACGGCGACGCTCTTCGACTACCTGCCGCAGGACACGCTGCTCTGCCTGCACAACGACGTGCCGGAAGCCATCCGTTCCTTCTGGCGCGACGCCCAGTCGCGCTACGCCATGCTCTCGGGCGAGCACAGCCGGCCGCTTTTGCCGCCCGGCGATCTCTTCCTCGCCGAGGAACCCTTCTTCAGCGCCGCCAAGCCCTATGCGCGGCTGATCCTGACAGCCGGCGACGGCGGACCGGCCGGCGCCCTGCCGCCGCTCGCCGTCAATCGCCGCGCCGACGACCCGCTCGCCGGCCTGAAGAATTTCATAGCCGGCTTCGCCGGCCGCGTGCTGCTGCTCGCCGAATCGGCCGGGCGGCGCGAAACGCTGTCCGAACTGTTTTCGGAATACGGGCTCAAGCCGGCGGGCTGCAGCGATCTCGCGGCTTTCATTGCCGGTGACAGCCGTCTCGCGCTCGGCGTCGCGCCGCTGCACGACGGTTTTGTCCTGGCGCCCGATTCCGGCCCGGGCGCGCTCGCCTTCATCACCGAATCCGAACTCTACGCCGGCAGCCCGGCGCGCCGCACGCGCCACGCCGCGCAGCGCAAAGCCTCGCTCGACAACTGGCTGCGCGACCTCACCGAGCTCAAGGTCGGCGACCCGGTGGTGCACGAGCAGCACGGCATCGCCCGTTATCAGGGCCTGGTGCACCTCGATCTGGGCGAAGGCGACATGGAGTTCCTCGAACTGCATTACGCCAACGAGGCCAAGCTCTACGTGCCGGTCGCGCAACTGCACGTCATCTCGCGCTACTCGGGGTCCGATCCGGAAACCGCGCCGCTGCACGCGCTCGGCACGCCGCAATGGGAAAAGGCCAAGCGCCGCGCCGCGCTGCAGGCGCGCGACACGGCCGCCGAACTGCTGGCGCTCTACGCGCTGCGCGCCGCGCGCCAGGGCCACGCCTTCCAGTTTACGGCGCGCGATTACGAGGCTTTCGCCGACGGCTTCGGCTTCGAGGAAACGCCCGACCAGGCCACGGCGATCGAAGCCGTGATAGCCGACATGAAATCCGGCCGCGCCATGGACCGGCTGGTGTGCGGCGACGTCGGTTTCGGCAAGACCGAGGTCGCCCTGCGCGCCGCTTTCTGCGCCGTGGCCGGCGGCAAGCAGGTGGCCGTGCTGTGCCCGACGACGCTGCTCAGCGAACAGCATTTCCAGACCTTCAGCGACCGCTTCGCGCAGATCGACAACAGCTGGCCAGTGAAAATCGTCGAGCTGTCGCGCTTCAAGACCGGCAAGGAAACGACGCAGGCGATCAAGGAACTCGGCGAAGGCTCAGTCGACATCGTCATCGGCACGCACAAGCTCCTGCAGAAGGACGTCAAGTTCACGCGCTTGGGGCTCGTCATCATCGACGAGGAGCATCGCTTCGGCGTGCGCGACAAGGAGCGGCTCAAGGCGCTGCGCGCCGATGTCGACATGCTGACGCTGACCGCGACACCCATCCCGCGCACGCTCAACATGGCGCTCGGCGGGCTGCGCGAGCTGTCGCTGATCACGACGCCTCCGGCCGAGCGGCTCGCGGTGCAGACGTTCGTGATGGAATGGAACGCCGCGACCATGCGCGAGGCGATCCTGCGCGAGATTCGCCGCGGCGGGCAGGTGTACTTCGTCCACAACGCGGTC
>CAIXAY010000106.1 GCA_903917505.1 uncultured beta proteobacterium
AGCTTGGCGGCTTCCTTGAGGCGCTCCTGGCCGCGCGGCGCCGGGCGGATTTCGCCCGCCAGTCCAACTTCACCAAACACTATAAGTTTAGTCGGTAACGCTCTGTTTTTTAGCGAAGATATGATTGCAAGCAAAACCGCAAGATCGGCCGCCGGCTCGACGATCTTGACGCCGCCGACGGCATTGACGAAGACGTCCTGATCGAAGCAGAGGATGCCCGCATGGCGGTGCAGAACCGCCAGCAACATCGCCAGGCGCTGCGCGTCGAGACCGACCGTGAGCCGCCGCGCATTGCCGTGCGACTGATCGACCAGCGCCTGAATCTCGACCAGCAAGGGCCGCGTTCCTTCCTGGGTGACCAGCACGCAGGAGCCGGCGACTTCCTGGCCGTGCTGCGAGAGAAACATCGCCGACGGGTTGTTCACGCCCTTGAGCCCCTTGTCGGTCATCGCGAAGACGCCGATCTCGTTGACCGCGCCGTAGCGGTTCTTGACGGCGCGGATCAGACGGAAGCTCGAATGGGTGTCGCCCTCGAAGTACAGCACCGTATCGACGATATGCTCGAGCACGCGCGGCCCGGCCAGCGCGCCCTCCTTGGTCACATGCCCGACCAGGATGACGTTGATCCCGGTCTGCTTGGCCAGGCGCGTCAGTTGCGCCGCGCACTCGCGCACCTGCGCCACCGAACCCGGCGCCGAACTGAGCTGTTCCGACCACAGCGTCTGTATCGAATCGATGACTGCCACCTGCGGTTTTTCGGCCTGCAGGGCGGCGAGGATATTTTCCAGATTGATCTCGGAGAGCAGCTTGAGCTTGCGCGTATCGAGCGCCAGCCGGCGCGCGCGCATGGCGATCTGCTGGCCCGATTCCTCGCCGCTGACATAAAGCACGTGATGCGCCCCGGCGAGTTCGGCGAGCGCCTGCAGGAGCAAGGTGCTCTTGCCGATCCCCGGATCGCCGCCGAGCAGCACGACGCCGCCGGCGACCAGGCCGCCGCCGAGCGCCCGGTCGAACTCGGCGATGCCGGTCGGCAGCCGGTCTTCTTCGCGTGCCTCGATTTCCGAAAGCGTTTGCAGCTTCGCCGTGCCGCCGAGCGCGGCGAAACGGCTGTTGCTCGTCGGCGCGGTTTCGGCAATGGTTTCGACGAGAGTGTTCCAGACGCCGCAACCGGGGCACTGCCCCTGCCATTTCGGCACACTGGCACCGCATTCGGTGCAGGAATAGACGGTCTTTGCCTTGGCCATGCCGGGCCTAGACCTCGATCACCGGCACGCGCCGCGCCAGCGCGCAAAACAACTCGTAGCTGACCGTTCCAGCCGCGGCCGCGACCTCGTCGGCCGGCAGGCCTTCGCCCCACAGGACGACTGGGCTGCCCACCTGCGCTTGCGGCAGATCGGTGAGATCGCAGGCGAGCATGTCCATCGACACCCGGCCCAGGGTTTCCGTGCGCTCGCCGGCGACCAGGATCGGCGTACCGCTCGGCGCATGGCGCGGATAGCCATCGGCGTAGCCGCAGGCGACGATGCCGACGCGCGTCGGCCGCTCGGCCTCGAACAGTCCGCCATAACCGACCCGCTCGCCCGCGGCGATCTCCTGCACGGCGAGAATATGGCTCTGCAAGGTCATCACCGGGAGCAGCTCGAAGCTGGCGGCGTCCTCGTCGGCGAACGGGCTGCCGCCGTAGAGCATGATGCCGGGCCTGACCCAATCGTGCGCCGTCTGCGGGTGGCGCAGGATCGCGGCCGAGTTGGCCAGGGAAACCGGGCAATTCCATCCGGCGCTCATCGCGCCAAAGCGCTCCAGTTGCCAGGCGATGCCACGCCCGCCATCGGCTTCGGCAAAGTGGCTCATCAGCGTCACCGTTCCGATCGCCGACGAAACCGCCAGTTCCTGCTTGACCGCCGGCAGCTGACCCAGCGTAAAGCCGAGGCGGTTCATGCCGGTATTGAGCTTGAGATAGATCGGCAGGCGCAAGGGCAAAGCCGCGGCGCGTATCAATTGCAGCTGCTCGAGGCGATGCACCGCCGGGATCAGCCCGTATTCAGCGCAGGCTGTCAGATCATGGGCATCGAAGAATCCTTCGAGCAGCAGGATCGGCTGGCGAAAACCGGCGTCGCGCAAGACCACGGCTGCTTCCAGGTCGAGCAGCGCAAAACCGTCGGCGACATCAGCGAGCGCCCTTGCGGCGCGCAGCAGGCCGTGCCCGTAGGCGTCGGCCTTGACCACGGCCCATGCGCGCGCCGGCTTGCCGGGGCCGGCGACATGTTTCTTGGCCAGCAGATAGTTGTGTCGAATTGCTGCAAGGCTGATGCGCGCTTGAACTGGACGGGGCATGATTCGAATTATTCTCGGACGGTTTTGTTCAGGAGCTAGAGTATCGGCCGCATTGTGCGTCAATACAAGCGTCCGCGCTCTGGGGCGATGCTAACAACTTATGTCCTTTCATGGTATAAATCCGCCACTTCATAAAGCGAAGCAAACGATTCTCGATGCCATTCGGCTTTTACATCATCATGGTAGCGCAGTTCTTTTCGGCTCTCGCCGACAATTGCCTGCTCATCGTTGCCATCGCTGCCCTGCGTGAAATGCACGCCCCCGCCGCCTATGAACCGCTGCTGAAGACCTTCTTCACCGTTTCCTACGTTGCCCTGGCGGCTTTCGTCGGGGCATTCGCCGACTCCATGCCGAAATGGCGCGTGATGTTCATCAGCAACACGATCAAGATCGTCGGTTGCGGCATGATGTTTTTTGAAATTCATCCGCTGCTCGCATACGCCGTGGTCGGCCTTGGCGCGGCAGCCTATTCGCCGGCCAAGTACGGCATCCTCACCGAATACCTGCCGCATCGGCTGCTGGTTGTGGCCAACGGCTGGATCGAGGGGCTGACGGTCGGCGCGATCATCCTCGGCGTGGTCATCGGCGGCGTGCTGATCCAGCCGTCGACCGCGTACCGCCTGCTCTCCTTCGATTTCCCGATCATCGAGACCGGCGTCGATACGGCGGCCGAAATGGCCCTCTGCTTTGTCGCCGGCTTTTACGTCATGGCCGCGATCTTCAACCTGTACATTCCCGAAACCGGCGTTGACCACCGGGCGCTGCACAAGAATCCCTGGTACCTGATCCGCGAATTCAACCACTGCCTGGTGCTGCTCTGGCGCGACCGCCTCGGGCAAATTTCCCTGGGGGTGACCACGCTCTTCTGGGGCGCCGGCGCCACCTTGCAGTTCATCGTGATCAAATGGGCGGAAGTGGCGCTGCACCTCGACCTCTCGAAGTCGAGCATGCTGCAGGGCGTCGTCGCGCTCGGCGTGGCCATCGGCGCGGTCGGCGCGGCGCGGATGATCACCCTGCGCAAGTCCTTGAGAGTCATCCCGCTAGGCATCGCCATGGGGGTCATCGTGTTGCTGATGAACTTTGTAACGGCAATCTGGCTGGCGGTGCCGCTGCTGGTCATCATCGGCGCGCTGTCGGGCTACTTCGTCGTGCCGATGAACGCACTGCTGCAGCATCGTGGCCACATTCTGATGGGCGCCGGCCATTCGATTGCCGTGCAGAATTTCAACGAAAACCTGTCGATTCTGATCATGACCGGCCTCTATTACGCCCTGATCAAGGCCAACCTTTCGATCTATATGATCATCATCGCCTTCGGACTCTTTGTCAGCATCGCCATGCTGCTGGTCAAGCGCCGCCACGAGGCCAACCAGCGCGAGCACGACGACGTGGTCCACCTCGACGACGGCGGCCATTGAACAGACGGCAAACCGGGCGCGCGAAGCGGGGTATCCGTCCTAAAGTGAAAACCGCTTGATGCTGTTTTCGAGTGCCTGCGCCAGCGTCAAGATGTTGCGCGCATCATCGGCCACCTGATTGATCACTGCGGCGTGACTTTCGGCGGTATGGGTGATGGTCTCAAGGTTGGCCGCCAGGGCGTCTCCGGCGCTATTCTGTTCCTGCAGGGTCGCCGAGATTTCGTTCACCGCGTCGACGACCTGTTTGGAATTGTTGGTGATTTCGGCGATTGAAGCGCCCGCCTTCCCGGCCAGGGAGACGCCGACATCGGCGGTGGCGACGCCGGCTTCCATCTCCGATACCGCGGCCGAGGTGTTATGCCGGATCTTTTCGATCGTCGCGTTGATTTGCCCGGTGGAATTTGAAGTTCGCTCGGCGAGTTTTCGCACTTCATCGGCGACCACGGCGAAGCCGCGCCCGCTCTCGCCGGCCCGCGCCGCCTCGATGGCGGCGTTGAGCGCAAGCAAATTGGTCTGGTCGGCGATGTCGCGGATGACGCCGACGACTGCCTCGATCTGTTGCGAATCGCCCTCAAGCGCGTGGATGGAGGCGGACGAGGCGTGAATCGATTGCGCGATATTGCTCATTTCCGCGACCGTTTCGCTGATGATCTGGGATCCTTCCTCGGCCATCGCCCCGGCGCCGGCCGACTTCTGGCACGCGCTCTGCGCATTCGCCGCCACGCTGGCGATGCTGACGGTCAGTTCTTCGACCGATGCCGCCATGGCGCTTGCCGAATCGCTTTGCTTCAAGGATACCGCGGCCATGTCGCTGGACTCGACAACGAGTTTCTGTGCCGCGCCATTCAAGGCCGAGGCGTTGTCGCGAATCTGGCCGACCAGGCCGCGCAGGTTCTCCTGCATCCCGGACAAGGCTCGCAACAGTTGGCCGGTCTCCGCGCGGCCGGCAGCTTCGATCGCGGTGTTCAATTTTCCCGTCGCCACTGCCTCTGCGACCTTGATGACGGAGCCCAGCGGCACGGTAATGCTGCGCGTCATGAACCAGACAATCGCCGCCGAAAGCGACAGGGTCAGAATCGCCAGAATCACCGACACTCGCGAAGCACTGGCATTGCTTGCTTGCAGTTCATGGTCGGCCGCATCCATCCGGTCCTTGAACGATTGCGAATACTTTTCCAGCGCCTGCGAATACGATTCGAGTACCGGGACGAGTTCCGTCTCGAGACGCTCCATCGGTACGGATTGCGCGCCTTTTTCTTCGGTCAACTTGCCGCGCAGGTCGGTGTAGGCCTTGCGCTTTTCGGCGATGTCTTCGGCAAACGCTTTCTGATCCTTCCCGGTCAGCGCGCTATCGAGTTTCTTCTGGACGGCGCTGATGCGCTCGGAGGTCGCCTTGATCTGGGGTGCGTAGAGCTTCTCGAGCTTGGCGTCGTTGGTGCTGAGCAAGGCCAGCGTGCGGATGCCGTTTTGCCGGGTCAGTCCGGCCCATTCGCTGGCCAGCCTTTCCTGTTCAAGCAATTCCTGCGTAAGCGAGTTGAGCTTGTCCTCTGCCGTCGACATGCTCCAGAGGATGCCCATTTCGACCATGTTCAACAGGACCACGATTCCAAACGCCATCATCAGGCGCGACCCAATACGCAGTTGTGAAAACATCATGTACCTCCAGCGGTTGATAGTTGCCTCGACCTCGGCTCGCTTCCAGCCATCCGGCGATTGCGTCAGCGGTTCGGAAGTGGCTCCTTCGACCCGCCACGCCCGGCGCAAAAATGTCAATAGCATAAGTCTAACCCAGACTATGGCGTTTACGCCAGTTTTTTATGCTAATGGTCTAGATTCGGGATTTGATGCCGCGTCGACTCGCCGATTCTGCCGGCAGTGGCGACCAGGAATTAGGTAGCGCCGCTAAAGAATCAAAGGCGCATTGGCCAGTTCGTCAAGATTGGCTCCGCTGGCGGGAAAATGCTCAGCAAGCGCCGTCGTGATATCGCCAAGCGCCAGCAGCGCGCCATCTTCGAAGCGACCTGCCGCAAATGCGGTCTCCATGCGGCGGCAGACCGCGTTCCAGAACGCTTCGCCGACCTTGGCGTGAATGCCCCGATCAGCGACGACTTCGACCCGCCGGTCGATCAACTGCACGTAGATCAGTACGCCGCTATTGTGCTCGGTGTCCCAAACGCCAAGCTGGGCGAACAACTCGATTGCCCGCTGACGTGACGACTGACCTTGCAACAGCCTGCGGATCGGCAGGCCGGCTTCGACGACAAAGCGCAATTCCGCCTGATGCAGGCGTTCGGAAGCGGTGATTGCCCGGCCAATGGCCTGCCGTGCCGATTCCGGGAAGATGCGCAGAGCCCACCAGTGGGGCCGCAGCAAATGCCGCAGGATTCTATCGAGTTGCATCACCACCCCCCCGAGGCGCCGCCGCCACCGAAGCTGCCGCCCCCCCCCGAAAAGCCTCCGCCTCCGGAAAAACCGCCGCCCGAGAAGCCGCCGATGGAACCGCCGCCCCAGGACGAACCGCCCGCATGCCAGCCGCCACCGCCGCTGCCGGCAAGCAGTGAAAAAACGAAAGCGACAAGTCCGGCAACGACCGCCAAGAACAGCGATGAAAGCAGCAGGGCCACAGCGACCCCGGCCACCGCGCCGACGATCCCCGCGGCCACGAAATGCCCAAGCATGGCGCGCAAAATCCCGCCGACGACAAAGACCAGGATGAAGCCGAGAAAGATCAGCGTTTCAAATCCGCCGCCATAGTCCGGCGCACGACTCTCCTGCCTGGGCGTCGGCAGCGGCTCGCCGCCGATCACCTTGATCATGCTGTCGACGCCGGCGTCGATGCCGGCATAAAAGTCGCCCTGCTTGAAGTGCGGACTGATCGTCTCGCTGACGATGCGCTTGGCCGTGGCATCGTTGAGCGCGCCTTCAAGCCCATAGCCGACCTCGATGCGCAGTTGCCGGTCTTCCTTGGCGATGAGCAGCAGCGCGCCGTCGTCTATGCCTTTGCGCCCGAGCTTCCACGCTTCGACGACGCGCAAGGCGTACTCGGCGATGGTCTCGGGCTTGACCGTCGGCACGATCAGCACTGCGATCTGCGAACCTTTCTGACGTTCAAAACCGGCCAGCTTTGCTTCCAGGCGGCCGCGCTGATCGGTTGAAAGCGTCGCCGTCAGGTCGGTGACGCGGGCACGCAACGTGGGAATCGACTGATTGCCATCGGCGCCAGCGAGGCTCGCCGCGAACAGCAGCAGGAAGCCGGCCAGCCAGCCGATTCGCCGCATGCCGAGCGCCAACATCGATCAGTTACCGGCCCGCTTGTTGCCGCCGTCGACAGGAACCGGCGCACGCTGCGCCGGCGATGAGAAGTCGACTTTCGGCGCAACGGAAATGGCTTTCTCGTTTTCGACGCTGAAATTGGCCTTGACCTTGTAGCCGAACATCATCGCCGTCAAATTGTTCGGGAAGCTACGCACCGAAATGTTGTAGCCTTCAACCGCCTTGATATAACGGTTGCGCGCCACGGTGATGCGGTTCTCGGTCCCTTCGAGCTGCGCCTGCAGATCGCGGAAAGACGCATCGGCCTTCAGATTCGGGTAGTTCTCGCTGACCACCAGCAGGCGCGACAGCGCGCTGGTCAGCCCCGACTGCGCCTGCTGGAACTTGGCGAAGGCCTGCGGATCGTTGATCAGCTCGGGCGTCGCCTGAATGCTGCCGACCTGCGCGCGCGCCTGCGTCACTTGCGTCAGAACGTCTTTCTCATGGGCGGCGTAGCCCTGCACCGTGCTGACCAGGTTGGGGACCAGGTCGGCGCGCCGCTGATACTGGTTGATCACTTCCGACCACGCCGCCTTGACTGCCTCGTCGCCGGTCTGAAAGTCGTTGTAGCCGCAGCCGGAAAGCAGGCTGACGAGGACGGCGAAGACGGCGAGAACTCGGATGCGCATGGCAACTTCCTCCATGAGGAATGAATGAAAGCCTCTAAATGGTGATGACGGGCGAAATTGCAAGCCGGTTCAGGCCGGCGCGCCCGAATCGAACTTCAATTCACGCATCAGGGCGCGCGCCCGGCACAGGTCTTCCCAGGCCTTGGCCTTGTCCGGCAGGGTACGCAGCAGATAAGCCGGATGATAAGTGACGAGCACCGGAATCATCCGTTCGCCGTCGCGATAAGCCAGGGTCTTGCCGCGCAGGCTGGCCAGCGAACCCTCCGCGCCGAGCACCGCCTGTACCGCGGCGCGGCCGAGCAGGACGATCAATTTGGGCTCGATCAAGGCGATCTGGCGCTTGAGGTAGGGCGCGCAGGCGGCCATTTCAGCGGCCTCCGGCGTGCGGTTGGCAGGCGGACGGCATTTCACGGCGTTGGCGATATAGACGTCCTTGCCGCGCCGCAAAGCGATCGCCGCCAGCATCGCGTCGAGCAGTTTCCCGGCCTGGCCGACGAAGGGCTCGCCTTGCGCGTCCTCCTCGGCGCCCGGACCTTCGCCGATGAACAGCCAACTGGCCGCTTCGTCGCCGACGCCGGGAACCGCCTGCTTGCGCTGCGCACAAAGGCCGCAGGCACGGCAGTCGGCGATGCTCTGCCGCAATTGATCCCAGCCCAGTTGTGCGATTTCCGCTGCGCGCGGCGAATCGCCAGGTGGCGGTGCAACACTCGCCGGCGCCAATGATGCTTCGGCCGGCGGCAGCGCCGCGACAGTGGCGCGGGCTGCGCCATGCGCGGCGGCCGGCCGTTCGCGCCGCTGCCACTGCGGCGACAAGCCCATCTCGTCGAGCATTTGTTTGCGGCTCAGGGTCATGCCGACACCTCGTCAAGGGCGTGCGCCAGCACCAGGGCATTCTCGCGACCGCCTTCGGCCGGGTAGTAATCGCGCCGCATGCCGATCTGCTGAAAGCCGAAATGCCGATACAGCGCCAAGGCTTTCGCGTTCGACGGGCGCACCTCAAGCAGTAGCCGCTTCGCCCCGCCGGCGCGCGCCACCCACATGGCGTGGCGCAGCAGCCGAGCCCCGAAACCCGCTCTCTGACGCTTTTCGGCCACGCTGATCGTCAGGAGATGCGCGTCATCGACCGCCAGCATGACAACGAAATAGCCGGCAAGCTCGCCGTCGACCCGGCATACCCAGCAGCTGTAGCCGCTCGCCATCGAATCGGTGAAGTTGCCCAGGCCCCAGGGAAAGGGACAGACCCGGTATTCGATGCGCAGGACTTCCTCGAGGTCGCCGGCGTGCATCGGCAACAGTTCAATCTGCGGCTGGAGCACGGCGCTCATCAGGCTTTTCCTCCGATGGCCAAGCGTTCGAGCACGGTTTTCGCCACCTTGTCGCGCACATAGAGCGGCACGGCATCCGCCGGATCGAGCCGTTCGCCGCGCTCATAGCGCGCCACGGCGAGGCGGGCGACGGCTGCCGCGCTCGGCATCAGTTCGGCTTGCCAGGTGCTTGCAAAAGGAGACAGCCGCTCGCGCAACAGCGGGTAGGCAGCAAGACCGTTGCCGCAGGCCAGCCAGGCCTCGGATTCGGGCAAGGGCACGGATTCAGGCCGATACACGCCAATCTCGCCGCGTTGCCGGCCATCCACGAAGAAGCCGAAATACACTTCGCCCATGCGCGCGTCGAGAGCGACGATGACGCGCTGCCCGCCGCTGGCCAGCGCCATGGCGTCCAGCGTGCCGACCGCGACGAGCGGCAAATCATGCGCAAACGCAAGCCCCTGCGCGACACCGCAGGCCACGCGCAAGCCGGTGAAGGAGCCGGGGCCGCTGGCGAAGGCAATCGCATCGAGATCGGCAAAACTCAGTCCGGCCTCGCGCAGGACCAGGGCGGCAAGCGGCAGCAGGGTTTCGGAATTTGACAGGCCCGACGGACAGTCATGCGCGATCAGTTCGCCGTCGTGCCACAGCGCGACCGAACCCGGGTCGGTCGAAGTTTCAAGAGCCAGGAGATTCATCGCTCGCATTCTACCCTTCCCGGCCCTGCTATCGGCAGCTCTGCCGGCAGGTTCAGCTTGCCTTCTCGAGCCAGATCAACGCGGCCATGCGACCGGTCGCACCGTCGCGCCGGTAGGAGAAGAAACGCTCCTCTTCGCACACCGTGCAGAATTCGCCACCGTAGACGGCGCCAAGCCCAAGGCGCGCCAGGGATTGCTGCGCAAGCAGGTAAATGTTGGCCAGCCATTTGTCGGACGGCAGGGGCTTGAAAGCGGCATCGGCGTGCGCGTCGGCCGCAACAAATGCCGCGCGGACCTCGCTGCCGACTTCAAAGGCTTGCGGACCGATCGCCGGGCCGAAATAAGCGAGCAACTCGGCTGGGGGGCGCCGCATCGCGGCGACCGTCTGCACCAGGACGCCGGCCAGCAGTCCGCGCCAGCCGGCGTGCGCCGCCGCGACGATGGTCCCGGCCTGATCGCAGAGCAGCACCGGCAGGCAATCGGCGGTGAGCACGGCACAGACTTTGTTGGCCTTGCCGGCAATCGCGGCATCGGCATCGGGCGGCGTGTCGCCCGGCGTGGTGGTGTCGGCGCTGACGACCGCCACGCCGTGTTTCTGATTGAGCCACAGCGGCGGTGCCGGCAGGCCGGCGACCAGGCGGCGCCGGTTTTCGGCGACATGCGCCGGATCGTCGCCAACGTGGGCGCCGAGGTTAAAACTGGCGTAAGCGCCGCGGCTGACGCCACCGCCGCGGGTCGTCACCAGGCTGCGCACCCTCGGCGGCTCCGGCCAGTCGGGAACAATCCAGTCCTCACTGCTCACAATCGTCCCCGTCGTCATCGTCCGGGCCGGCGGCGTCTTCGCCGCGGACATATATCACTTCCGGACCGCCCTCGAGATCCTCGTCCCAGTCGTCATCGTCGTCGATGGCCGCGAGCGCCGCGAAGGCGCGCGCACGCGCGGCTTCGATCAGCGCGGCCAGATCATCGGGCAGGCGAGATTTCCACAGCATGGCCTTGCCGGTCGCCGGATGCACCAGGCCGAGACGGCGGGCGTGCAGCGCCTGCCGCGCGAACGCGGGGCCGGCCGGTATGCGGCTGGGACCACCGCCATAGACCGGATCGCCGACCAGGGGATGCCCGATCGACGTCAGGTGCACGCGGATCTGGTGCGTGCGGCCGGTTTCGAGCGCGCATTCGACGAGGGTGCAATCGACAAAGCGTTCGACCACGCGGAAATGCGTTCGCGCCGGCTTGCCGCCTTTGAGCACCGCCATTTTCGTCCGCTGCGTCGGGTGGCGGCCGATCGGGGCGTCGACGCTACCGCCGCGTTCAAGCTGGCCGCGCACCAGCGCCTGGTAGTAGCGCTTGACCGTGTGCGCCTGCAGCTGGCGCACCAGGTCGGTCTGCGCCTCGAGCGTCCGGGCGACGACCATCAGTCCGCTGGTGTCCTTGTCGAGGCGGTGCACGATGCCGGCGCGCGGCACCTTCTCAAGTTCCGGCGCGTAGTAAAGCAGCGCGTTGAGCAGGGTGCCGCTGGCATTGCCGTTGCCCGGATGAACGACAAGACCGGCCGGCTTGTCGAGAACGATCAGTGTCTCGTCCTCATGCACGATATTGAGCGCGATCGCTTCCGGCAATGAAGACAACGTGCCTTCGTCGGGCGCTGGCGCGCATTCGATGCGCTCGCCGCCCCACAGCTTGTGTTTCGGTTCGCTGACGATCACCCCGCCGACGGCGACCCGGCCTTCACGTATCCAGTTCTGCAGCCGGTTGCGCGAATGCTGCGGCTGCAGGCGGGCAAGAACCGCATCGAGGCGCTGCCCCGCGCAATCGACGGGAACGCTCAGAGCGAGGCCGGGGTTTGCGCTATAATCGTTGCGCTCGGCGCTGTCGCCGACCGCATCCTTGAACGGAGTAACTTTTCTCAGTGGATTCTTCATCATGCGTAGTTTAGCGGTTATCGCAGCGCTTTTCCTTGCCACGCTCTTCGCCGGATGCGGACTGCTGCCCGACGTGAAGGATGAAACCGTCGGCTGGTCGGCCAATAAGCTCTATACCGAGGCCAAGGAAAATATGGACGACGCTTCCTACGAAACGGCGATCAAATATTTCGAAAAGCTCGAATCCCGCTATCCGTTTGGCCGCTTTGCCCAGCAGGCGCAGATCGACATCGCCTATGCCTACTGGAAGTCGAATGAGCATGCATCCGCCATAGCCGCTTGCGACCGCTTCATCAAGCTGCATCCGAATCACCCGAACGTCGACTATGTCTATTATTTGCGCGGCCTGGTGAATTTCAACGAAGACCAGGGTATTCTCGGGCAGGTCAGCCGGCAGGACATGACCGAACGCGACCCGAAAGGCGCCCGCGAATCCTTCGACGCCTTCAGGGAACTCGTGACCCGCTTCCCCGACAGCAAATACACGCCCGACGCCATCTTGCGCATGAAGTATCTGGTCAATGCGCTGGCCTTGCTCGAGGTGCACGTCGCCCGCTACTACATGAAGCGCAGCGCTTATGTCGCGGCGGTCAATCGCGCGCAGTACGCCCTGAAAAACTATCCGGAAGCGCCGGCCACCGAGGAAGCCTTGTTCATCATGGTCAAGGCTTACGACCAGATGGGCATGAACGACCTGCGCGACGACATCGAGCGCGTGATGCGCAAGAACTATCCGAACAGCGAGTACTACACGCGCGGCCTCGAACGCAAGGAGCCGTGGTGGAAGCTGTGGTAGGCCATTGAGAACAAGGCTTTAGCTTTTCCGGCGTGCGCCGCTAACTCGACTGCTTGATCGCCAGCAGCGCCTGGTTGCGCAGCGTTCGCAGCAGCGACAATTCCTTCTCGGAGATGACGATCTCGCCGGCGTGATCGCGATCGGCGTAGATCATGGCGACCGGATTGTTCTTGATGCACAGCGGGAAGATGACGAAGGTTCCGGCATTGACCCCCTTGCGAAACCATGCCGGAATGCGCGCGGCGATCTTGGCGTCATTGGTGTCGCTGATCAGGATGTCGACGCCCTTCGACAAGGCGGCGTGGAAGATGTCGGGCGTGAACACCAGCGAAAAATTGAAACGGCGCGTGATGTCGATCGCATCCGGCCCGAAGCCGAAGCGCCCGAGCATCGAATTATTGCCGGCATCGCGCACGCAGAGGATGACGCGCTTGAAGCCCTTGGCGCGGTACATGGTTTCGAGGATGATGCGCAGCACGTCGTTGAGCTTGAAATCCTCGACCAGGGTGTTGCTGATGTCCTGAATTCCGGCCATCAGGATGACTTCGGAATTGCCGACTTCGCTGCCCGCATCCAGCTCGCCCTCGACCACCGGACTGCCCGGAGCGCCTGCCGGAACGACATCGGAGAGCACCGTCTCGGCGCCCTCATCGGCCACCGCCGCCTGCGCGATCGCTGCCGCCGCGGCGGGCTTGTCGCTCCACGATTTGATCAGCCGGCCGAAATTCGATTGCTTGAGGTTGATGCCGATGATCCTGGCGAACTGCGTGATTTCCTGAAACGATTGCTCCATCGTCTCGCGCAAGGCCTGCTCGCTGAGCGCGACATTCTCGCCAAAGCGTTCCTTGAGCTTGCGCAGTTCGACCGCCCGTAGCTCCGGCGCGACCTCGGCAATCATCGCGCACAGCGCGTTGGAAAAAGCCGCCAGGACGCGCATGCGCTCCTCGACGGTATTGGCCTTGCGCACATTGCCCGGCGGCAACTTGCGCATGCTGCCGACAATGAGGCTGGGAAAGCCCCAGCTGCGCGCGATGCCGATGCCAAGGTCTTCGAAGGAAATGCCGAGCACCTGCATCGCCGCGGCTTCCTCGCTGCAGTCTTTCTGCTCGATCAGGCGCTTTATCTTTTCGTTTTCGTCGGGGAAATAATACTGGCTGAGCAGGCGCCCGAGGTTGTGGAACATCGCGCAGATGAAAACCTGCTCGACCTCGCGCGATGCGGACTTTTCGGCAACTTCCTTGGCCAGCGTTCCGGCCAGGTAGGCGTGCAGGAATTCCTCCTTGAGGTGACCGGCGTTGCCCTTGTTCTGCAGGTGCTCGAAGATCGTCACGGTGATCGCGATGTTGCGCACCGAGTCGAAGCCGAGCACCAGCACGGCGCGCGAAATCGTGCTGATGTTGCCGCCGCCGGCCTGCCGGTAATGCGCCGAATTGACGAGGCGCAGGATCTTGTTGGTCAGCGAGAAGTCCTTGAGGATCGAATTGGACAGGTTGGCGATGCTTTCCTTGTCGGAGCCGGTGATCTTGTTGATCGTGCCGACCGATTCCGACAGGGCTGGAAAGTCGCTCTGGTGCCGCATGCGGCGCAACAGGAAGTCGATGGTGCTTTGCTTGGCGTCGGCAGAGACGACGGGATCGGCCGGTTCCAGATAGCCGTCAAGCGCCTCGCGCATCTGGACGATGGTCGCGAAACGCTGCTCCGGATTGCGCGCGAGCGCTTTGTAGAGGATGCTGGCCAGATGATCGTCGATGGCGCGCGCCGCCGGTTCCGGCAAGACGATATCCTCGTTGCAGATCCGATTCATGACTTCAAGAAAGTTTCTGCCGTGGATCGCGCGCTTTCCGGTCAGCAGTTCGTAAAACACCAGCCCCGCCGAAAATACGTCGGTACGCTCGCCGCTCTGCCGCTGCGCTATGTATTCGGGGGCCATGTACACCGGCGAACCCATGAAGGCTTCGCCGTCGTTCGACTGCGTCTCGACGCGTGCGGCGATGCCGAAGTCCATCACGCGCGGCGTCCCGTCGGCGTCGATCAGGATGTTGCTCGGCTTGAGATCGCGATGGATGATGCCCGCCGCATGAGCGTGCGCGATGGCTTCGAGAACCGGGTGCAGGATGGCGATCGCCTGCACCGGCGACAAGGGGCCGCTGGCCTTCAGGTAATCGCCGAGATTGCGGCCGGGAACGTACTCGAAAACGAGGTAGATATCACCGCCTTCTTCGCCGGCCTCGAAGATCGGGACGATATTGGGATGGCGCAACTGGCTGACCATGCGCGCTTCGGAGAGCAGCTGCTGATTCTTCGACGCATCGGCGCGCGTGAAGTGCAGGGTCTTGATCGCCACCTCGCGCTGCAGATGCGGGTCACGCGCCAGGTAAACGACGCTCTGGGCGCCTCGGCCCAGTTCGCGGATGATTTCGAAACGACCAATCTTCTCGTTCATTGCGCTCGCCGCCCTGATTCCGCATTCATTTTGCCGGAATGCCATGTGCACATATCACCGGATCGCCGCGTCCACATAGACAAGGCGCGGCACATCGCCGATGTTGCCACAAATACAGGCCAGTTGAGAAAACTCCGCGGCCAGCTCGCGCATTTTCTCCGCCCTCACCTGCAGCAGCAGGAAAGCGGGTTCAGCCGGCCAGTCGCCGTCAGGAAGATTACACGCCGGCAGGCAGGACCAGCCGAGTTCGCGCAGGCGTTCGCGCAAGCGCTGCTGGCGTCGCGCGTTTTCGCCGTCGTCGCGGATGGCGCCCGGGTTGCAGGCGGTCAGCACGCCCCAGCACGAGATATTCCGGCGGCGCAAGAAGGCGTCAAAGGCGCTGTTGGCGATGCCGATGCGCAGGTCGAAAACCCCCTCGGCGGTGTCAACGCGATAGGTCGTCGCCCGGAATGCGGCGTCAAGACCTGGCGCCTTCATGCCTCGTCGGCGGCCGGCTCGATCTCCTCGAGCTCGCCAAGGCTGGCCTGCGCCTCGACCGCCGGCAAGGACTCGACGCCCTGCAACTTGCGTTCGATCTGGCGGGTGCGTACGCCGGCCGATTCGATGCTGCGCGTCGCCTGCTCGAGCTTCTTGCGCGTGGCCTCGAGCACTTCGCCGAATTTCCCGAATTCGCTCTTGATCGCCCCGAGCACGCGCCAGACTTCCGACGAGCGCTTCTCGATGGCCAGCGTGCGAAATCCCATTTGCAGGCTGTTGAGTAGAGCGGCGAGCGTCGTCGGTCCGGCGATGCTGACGCGAAAATCGCGCTGCAGGCCGTCGGCCAGGCCGGCACGGCGCAAGGCTTCGGCATAGAGGCCTTCGGTCGGCAGGTACAGAATCGCGAAATCCGTGGTGTAAGGCGGCTCGACATACTTGTCGCGGATCTTCTTCGCCTCGTCGCGCAAGCGCATTTCGAGCGCCCGCGACGCCGCTTCGACGGCGACCGGATCGGCCCGGTCCTGCGCTTCGACCAGGCGCTGATAATCTTCCATCGGGAATTTCGCGTCGATCGGCAGCCATACCGGCCGTGCGTCATCCTCGCCCATTTCGCGCCCCGGCAGGCGGATGGCGAACTCGACGCGCTCGTTGCCCTTCGGCCGGGTGATGACGTTCTTCTCGTACTGCTCGGCGGTCAGCACCTGATCGAGAAGCGCCTCGAGTTGCACTTCGCCCCAGGTGCCGCGCGTCTTGACGTTGGTCAAGACCTTCTTCAGGTCGCCGACGCCGGCGGCCAGCGTCTGCATCTCGCCGAGGCCCTTATGCACGAGTTCCAGGCGCTCGCTGACCAGCTTGAACGATTCGCCGAGGCGCTGTTCGAGTGTCGCGTGCAGCTTTTCATCGACCGTCTTGCGCATCTCCTCGAGCTTGCTCGCGTTGTCGGCCTGCATGGCGGCCAGCCGCGCCTCGAGCGCCAGGCGCAGCTGTTCGAAGCGTTGCTCGTTGCTTTGCGTGAGCCGCGTCAGTTGCAGCGCGAATGATTCGAGCTGCTGCGCCTGCAGCGAGCCGAGCTGGCCGATTTGCGCCGCCAGCGTCTGCGCCAGGCGGTCCACCGACTGCGCCTGTTCCTCGCGGTTGCCGCGCGCGGCGGTATCGGCTTCCTGGCGCCCGCGCGCCAGCTCCTGGCGCAGCTCGCGCTCGACGCGCTCGAGGCCGGCCTGCAACGCGCGGAAGTGCGGTTCGAGTGCATCCTGCTGACGCGCCGGGCGCGGCATGAACTGCAGCACGAGGATCGCCACAGCAATCGCCAGGAGCGCATATAACAACCAGTCAGTCATGACAACCTTTCAAAATTAACCACAACGGGCACAACGCAATGACGAAGAACAAAAAATCGTCGAGTTTGAAAGCTGGCAAGTTTCAAAAACTAGCACTCTCCTATTCTTTTCGTTGTGACCGTGGTGATAGTTGTGGTTAATCGATTTTCTCCATATCACTTGAGTGCAAAATCGACGCGGCTGCCCTTGCCCTTGGCTTCGCTCTCCGCTTTGCCGCCCATCGCCTCGACCTTGCTCGGCAGCAGGAAGATGCGTTCGGCTTCGACCTCGTGCGCGAGCAGCCAGTCGCGCACGACACGCGCGCGGCGGTCGCCGAGGGCGCGCAAATCGTCGTCGTCTATCGTCGTGTTGGTCAGGATCAGTTTCTCCATTTCCTCGACCGGCAGCGACTTGGCGAATCCGACCATGTTGCGCGGCTTGGGGAACTTCTCGGCGTCATAAACACGGCCGAGCAGAGCCGGATATTCGGCCGCGCTGACTTCGATCGTTTCGCCCGCAGCGGGCGCCGTACCGCTCTTGGCCAGCTGGTCGCGTTTTTGTGCGCGCACCTTGCGCTCCATGCTGACCTGCTTGAGGCCTTCGCGATCGCGTTCGCTGTCGACGCGGCCTTCGATCTCGAGCTTGAGCGCCGGCCGATCGACCAGCGCCTTGGCGAGGTTTTCCAGGCTCTTCTGCGCCTCGGCGTTGAACGCTGCGCGACCGTAATCGAACTCGATCGCCGACATGTCGCTGCCACCGCCGAACAGCGAACCGAGCAAGGCGAAAGGCGAGGTGACGGCCTTGACCAGGAGATTGCCGATCACCTGGAGAACCAGACCGCCGACGGAAAATTGCGGATCGTCGAGCGAACCCGAGATCGGCAGATTGATGTCGATCTCGCCGCGCCGGTTCTTCAGCAAGGCCAGCGCCAGATTGACCGGCAGCTTGGTCGCCTCGGGGCTTGCGACCGGTTCGCCGAAGGTCAGCTGGTCAAGGAAGATGCGGTTCTCGGCGGTGAGCAGCCGGTTTTCGATCTTGTACTTGACGAACAGCGAGAGCTTTCCTTTCTCGATCGCATAGCCCGCATATTTGCCCGAGTACGGCGAGAAAGGACTCATGTCGAGGCCTTTGACATCGGCCTGCAGATCGAGGTAGGGCTGCTGCGAAAACGGATTGACTTTCGCCGTCAGGCTGAGCGGCGCGACGTCGTCGTAGCTGCCGCGCAACTCGACGTCGGCGACGCTGCCTGCCGCCGTCGACAGGCCGCTGACCCGGCCGCCGATTTGGCGCAGGCGCGCCGAGTAGTTCGGCTTGACGAAGTTGTCGGTGAAATTGATCGATCCGGCCTGCAGGGTCACCTTGTCGATGCGCACCGGAAACGGCAAGGCCTTGGCCGCCGGGACCGGCGCCTCGGCCTTGCCCGCGACGGGCGCCGAGGCGACCGGTGCGGCCGGTTCCGGCGCGGCGGCGGCCGGCGTTTCGTGATGCACCATCTGCAGCAGGTTGAGCTTGCCTTCCGGATTGACGATCGCGCGGGCGAAG
>CAIXAY010000107.1 GCA_903917505.1 uncultured beta proteobacterium
CTGGCGACGCCGATCGCGCCGGGCTTCGAGGCCCTGGCCTTCAAGGCGGCGCGCGGCATCGAGGACATTTACGAACTGACCTACATCCGCAAGAACGGCAGCCGCGTGCCGGCGGTGGTCTCGGTCACGGCGCTGCGCGACGCGCAGAACGCCATCATCGGCTACCTGCTGATCGGCACCGACAACACCGCGCGCCAGCGCATCGAAGCCGATCGCATCCGCTTCGACCAGATGATGCAGGACAAGAACACCGAACTCGAACGCGCCAAGCTGGTCGCCGAACAGGCCAACCTGGCCAAGTCGAATTTCCTCTCCAACATGAGCCACGAGCTGCGCACGCCGCTCAGCGCCATCCTCGGTTTCGCGCAGCTGATCGAATCGGGCCTGCCGCCGCCGTCGGCTTCGCAGAAGCGCAGCATCGACCAGATCCTCAAGGCCGGCTGGTACCTGCTCGAACTGATCAACGAGGTCCTCGATCTGGCGCTGATCGAGTCCGGCAAGCTGTCGCTGTCGCTCGAGCCGGTCTCGGTTTCGGAAGTGCTGCGCGAGTGCCATGACATGGTCGTGCCGCAGGCGCAGAATCGCGGCCTGACCCTGGCCTTCGCGCGCACCGAGACCCCATGCTTCGTGCAGGCCGACCACACCCGTTTGAAGCAGATCCTGATCAACCTCTTGTCCAACGCGATCAAATACAACAAGGAAGGCGGCTCGGTCACCGTCGACTGTGCGCTGAGCCGCCCCGAAGTGATGCGCATCAGCGTGCGCGACACCGGCGCAGGACTGGCGAGCAGCCAGATCGCGCAGCTCTTCCAGCCGTTCAACCGCCTCGGACAGGAAGTCAGCGAACAGCAGGGCACCGGCATCGGTCTCGTCGTCTGCAAGCGCCTCGTCGAGCTGATGGGCGGCGTGATCGGCGTCGAAAGCAAGATCGGCAAGGGCAGCGTGTTCTGGATCGATCTCAACGTGACCAACGCGGCGATGGTGGTGGCGCCGGCCGCCGGGTCGGCGGCGCTGGTGGTGGCGAAAATACCGGGCGACAAGTCCCTGCGCACCTTGCTCTATGTCGAAGACAACCCGGCCAATCTGATGCTCGTCGAAGACATCGTCGCGCGCCGTTCCGACATCCATTTGCTCAGCGCGCGCGACGGCAAGCGCGGCGTCGAGATCGCCCGTGCTTCGCGCCCCGACGTCATCCTGATGGACATCAACCTGCCCGGAATCAGCGGCATCGCCGCCCTGAAAATCCTGCACGACGATCCGGCGACGGCGCACATTCCGGTGATCGCGCTAAGCGCCAACGCCATCCCGCGCGATATCGAGCGCGGCCTGGAAGCAGGATTTTTCCGCTATTTGACCAAACCGATCAAGGTCAATGAGTTCCTGCAGACCCTCGATCTCGCCCTGAAATTTGTGCAAGCGGCGAACGCCGCCCGAAAGGAATGACCATGATGATTACCGAAGCCGAAATCCTCAAGGCGCGCATCCTGATCGTCGATGACCAGGAATCGAACGTCATTCTGCTCACGCAGTTGCTCACCGAAGCCGGCTACACCGGCGTGAGCTCGACGATGAATCCCGTCGAGGTCTGCGCGCTGCATCGCAAGAACCCTTACGACGTGATCCTGCTCGACCTGCAGATGCCGGTGATGGACGGTTTCGCGGTGATGGAGGGCCTGAAGACCAGCGACGCCGACGCCTACCTGCCGGTGATCGTGCTGACCGCCCAGCCGGGCCACAAGCTGCGCGCCCTGCAAGCCGGCGCCAAGGATTTCATCAGCAAGCCCTTCGATCTCGTCGAGGTGCGGACGCGCATCCGCAACATGCTCGAAGTGCGCCTGCTCTACAAGAAACTCGAAAACTACAACACCCTGCTCGAAGAGACGGTGCAGGAACGCACCGCCGAGCTGCGCGAAAGCGAAGCGCGCTATCGCAGCCTGACCGAACTGGCGTCCGACTGGTACTGGGAGCAGGACGAGAACATGAACTTCACCAAGGTTTCCGGGCCGGTGCTCGAAATGCTCGGCATCCAGGTCGGGGGTCTCGTCGGCGACCCAGTCGCAACGAACAACGGCTGGGATGAAGCGCAGCGTAATGCGTTGCAGGCCAGCATCGCCGCGCGCCAACCCTTCCTCGATTTCATTTTCAGCCGCAGCAAGCCCGACGGCACGCAGCAGCGCTTTCAGGTCAGCGGCGAGCCGATGTTCGATCGTTCCTGCCGCTTCCTCGGCTACCGCGGCATCGGTATCGAACTGACGGGGAAGAACTAGAATGGGGATAGCCATGAAATCACTCCATAGCCCAAGTCAGAACCATCTGCTGGCGGCTTTGCCGACGGCCGAATTCGAACCGCTGGCCGCGCATCTCGAACTGGTGCCGCTGCTGCTCGGGCAAATGCTCTACGAACCGGGCAGCCAGTTGCAGCACGCCTATTTTCCGACCACCGCCATCGTCTCGCTGCACTACGTGATGGAGTCGGGCGCCTCGACCGAGAGCGCCGGCGTCGGCAATGAAGGCGTCGTCGGCATTTCGCTGTTCATGGGCGGCAATACCACGCCCAGCCGCGCCGTCGTTCAGACCGGGGGACAGGGCTACCGCCTGAAAGCGCAGCT
This sequence comes from uncultured beta proteobacterium, assembly GCA_903917505.1. Next base: position 2,610 of record CAIXAY010000107.1, read on the forward strand.
GATGGCGCAGGAATTCAAACGCGCCGGGGCGATGCAACAGCTGCTGCTGCGCTACACCC
>CAIXAY010000108.1 GCA_903917505.1 uncultured beta proteobacterium
ATTGCGATCCTGCGCCGAGACGCTCAAGCGCTTCGGCATCGCCTACGAAGCCAAGGTCCTCTCGGCGCATCGCACGCCGGATGCGGCGCTCGCCTACGCCAGCACGGCGCAGCAGCGCGGCATCAAGATCCTGATCGGCGCCGCCGGCGGCGCCGCGCACCTGGCCGGCGTCCTCGCCGCCAAGAGCGAACTGCCGGTGCTGGCCGTGCCGATGCCGTCGAAGCATTTGCAGGGCCTCGATTCGCTGCTGGCCATGGTGCAGATGCCGGGCGGCATTCCGGTCGCGACCTTCGCCATCGGCGAAGCCGGCGCGGTCAATGCGGCGCTGTTCTCGGTGGCCATGCTGGCGCTCTCCGATGCGGGCCTCGCGCAGAAACTCAGCGCTTTCCGCGCCGAGCAGACCGCAAAGGTGTTGGCCAAGACCTTGCCCGACCTGCCGTGAAAATGAATCCTCCTCGATGACGCAGGATTTCTCGCGGGCAGTTGAACTGTTGCAGGCCGGCGAACTCGTCGCTTTCCCGACCGAGACGGTCTATGGCCTCGGCGCCGATGCCGCCAACCCGCAAGCGCTGGCGAAAATATTCGCCGCCAAGGGGCGGCCGGCCGATCACCCGGTCATCGTGCATCTGGCCGGCGCCGCCTATCTCGAGCGCTGGGCGCGCGACATTCCGGCGCTCGCCTGGGAACTCGCCGAGGCTTTCTGGCCCGGGCCGCTCACGCTGATTCTGAAACGCGCGCCGCAAGTGCCCGACGCGGTGACCGGCGGCCAGGAAACCGTCGGCCTGCGCGTGCCCTCGCATCCGCTCGCGCTCGGCCTGTTGCGCGCCTATACGCAGGCTGGCGGCGGCCACGGCAACATGTGCGGCATCGCCGCGCCATCGGCCAACCGCTTCGGGCGCATCAGCCCGACCGATGCCGCGCACGTGCGCGAAGAACTCGGCGCCGCGGTGGCGCTGGTGCTCGACGGCGGGTCGTGTCCGGTCGGCATCGAATCGACGATTCTCGATCTTTCGCGCGCCGCCGACTTGCCGGCGCGCCTGCTCCGTCCGGGCCGCATCACGCCCGAGCAGATCGCCGCGGTCAGCGGCGTGTTGCCTGAACTGCCGGAACTGCATGGCGCGCGCGTCAACGCGCCGCGCGTTTCCGGCTCGCTTGCCGCGCACTACGCGCCGCTGACGCCGATGCGCCTGGTCGCTTCGGCGCAGTTGCGGGAAGTGCTGCGCGGCCTGAAGAAAGAAGGCAAGCGCTTCGGCCTGCTTGCCCACAGTCCGCTGACCGGCCTTGCCGCGCCGCATTCGCTGCGCCTGCTGCCGGCCAATTCCGAGGACTATGCGCGCGGCGTGTATGCGGCGCTGCGCGAACTCGATCAGGCCGGCAACGAGGTGATCGTGGTCGAGGCGGTGCCGCCGGAATCGGCCTGGGCCGGCGTCGCCGATCGCCTGCGGCGCGCCGCCTGCGGCTCGGGCGAACACTGACAGTCGGCATCCCGGCAACATAGTGAAACGTTGAATAGATCGTCACGCCTGCGAAGATTAATGGGTCAACGCTGCGCTTCTTATCAGTATTCGTAATTGAAGATTCAACGGATGTTGTGCATCGCGGTAGCATAAGTGCATGATTACGGAAGGGCAGAGTTCGACCCTTATGGAAAGCTTTGCATAAGGGTCGAACTGAGACAAACTAACTAGCTGCGTCCGCACCAAATATGAATTGCCACGCCACGCCGCAGCATGAAAATCGGCGGAAATCATTTGGGGACTGGAGCTATCCACGCGGGAGCAGGCTTTAGTTTCAGGCAAATTCTAATCTGGAAACAGGCTCCGTCTTCCCGAGAATCCGGATCCCTTGAAACTGATGATCCGGCTCCCGGCGGAGCTTGAAATCCAGACGCTGCCTTATTCGTCGGCCAGGCCCGTGTCGCGCGCGCTGCGGAACATGTCCGGACTGAGTTCGTGTTTTTGCAGCAGGCGATAGAACTCGGTGCGATTGCGCTCGGCAATGCGCGCGGCATCGGCGACGCTGCCGTCGGTCAGCTTGAGCAGCTGCACCAGATAGTTGCGTTCGAAACGCTGCTTGGCTTCGGCGTAGGACAGCGTCTCGACGGTCGGAATGCGCAGCGCGCGCTGGACCAGCGCCAGCGAGACGATCGGCGTGGTGCTCAGTGCGCAGCATTGCTCGACGACGTTGTAAAGCTGGCGGATATTGCCCGGCCAGGCCGCGGCGGCCAGCGCTTCGAGCGCTTCGGGCGCGATGCCGACGATGCCCTTGTCGTATTTCTTGGCGAGCTGCTGGACGAAGTAGGCAGCCAGCAGCGGGATGTCCTCGCGCCGCTCGTCGAGGCGCGGCAGGGTCAGGGTGACGACGTCGAGGCGGTAGTAGAGGTCCTCGCGTAAACGTCCTTCGGCCATCGCCGTTTC
>CAIXAY010000109.1 GCA_903917505.1 uncultured beta proteobacterium
ACTTCCAGTGCAGGCCGCTTCGAATTACGCTTCTGCGCCAATGCGCTTGACGTACACGATGAACACCGAGGGTCGATCGCCAGCTTCGCCAAATCGGGAATCCGGCGTCGCGGCCTCCGCTTTCTCGCCAATAGTGAAAAAGCGAGGACGCGCCGGAGATATTGCACTGACGCGCGAAGGCCGCTACAGTCGTGCGCTCATCACTGTACCGAAGAGAACGATTGCACCATGGAGAAACTGACCAGCGTCTGTGTTTATTGCGGCTCGAGCCGGGGCAGGGTCGACGACTACGCCGCGGCCGCGCAGGCCTTTGCGCGGGCCATGGTCGAGCGTGGCATCAGCCTCGTCTATGGCGGCGGCTGCGTGGGCATCATGGGCATCCTGGCCGACGAGGTGCTGCGCCTCGGCGGCAAAGCGGTGGGCGTGATTCCCGAGTCGCTGGTGCGCAAGGAACTCGCGCACGCCAACCTGACCGAACTGCACGTGACGCCGTCGATGCATGCGCGCAAGACCTTGATGGCGGAACTGGCTGACGGCTTCGTCGCGCTGCCGGGCGGCATCGGCACGCTTGAAGAGATTTTCGAGGTGTGGACCTGGGCGCAGCTCGGTTTCCACGGCAAGCCGTGCGGCCTGCTCAATGTGGCGGGTTACTACGACAGTTTGATCGGATTTCTCGATAACGCCGCGCATGAGGAATTCGTGCGCGCGGATCAGCGCCAGATGCTCGTCGTCGAATCGGACCCGGCGGCCCTGCTCGAGCGCTTCGCGCGCTATACGCCGCCGGCTGTGCCGAAGTGGCTGGGGCCGGGCAAGACCTGAACCACGATGCTGATTCCCGCCCTTCGGTGGCGAGGCTCGCGGTGTTGGTGCCGATGCGATTGCAATACTGTGGTGCGCGCCAAGCAATCAACCGCGGATTACGGACACTTGTTGGTCCGCCGTCATTGGGCCGGCTGATTGGCCGCGAGCACCTTTAGATAGGCCTCGTTCAATTCGTCGCTGCTGCCCGCGCTCATCCCCAGATCGACCAGGCGGCCGTCGTCGAGCGCATAGATCCAGCCGTGCAGGGTCAAGTCGCGGCCGGCGCGCCAGGCCTCGCTGACCGGCGTGCTGCGCGCGACGTTGCGCACCTGCTCGATGACGTTGAGTTCGCACAGCTTGGCCCATTTCGCATCGATACCGGGCATGCTCTCGAGAAGCACCGCGTGGCGCTCGCGCACATCCTCGATATGCCTGAGCCAGTTGTCGATGAGTCCGGTCGGCCGCCCGTCGAGCGCCGCGCGCACGCCGCCGCAGCCGTAATGGCCGCAGACGATCAGGTGCTCGACGCGCAGCACCTCGATCGCGTAATGCACGACCGAGAGGCAGTTGAGGTCGGTGTGCACGATGACGTTGGCAATGTTCCGGTGCACGAACACTTCGCCCGGGTTCAAGCCGGTGATCTGGTTGGCCGGCACCCGGCTGTCGGAGCAGCCGATCCACATGTATTTCGGCGCCTGCAATTTGGCCAGGCGCTGGAAGTAATCGGGATCCTCCTGCAGCCGGCTCAGCGACCACAAGCGGTTCTGCTCGAACAGTTCAGACAGATGATGCATTTCTCCTCCTCAGCCGCTGTTGCGCAGGCCGGCGGCAATACCGTTGATCGACAGATGAATGCCGTTGCGCACGCGCTCGTCGGTCTCGCCGGCGCGGTGGCGGCGCAGCAATTCGATCTGCAGGTGGTTGAGCGGATCCATGTAGGGGAAGCGGTTGCGGATCGAGCGGCGCAGCAGCGGATTGTCGGCGAGCAGTTCGTCCTGCTGCTTGATCGCCAGCAGATGCTTGCGCGTCAGTTCGAATTCGCCGGCGATGCGCGCGAAGATGGCGTCGCGCAAGGCCGGGTCGCGCACCAGTTCGGAATAGCGCGAAGCGATCGCCAGGTCGGCCTTGGCCAGCACCATGTCCATGGTGGACAGCAGGGTACGGAAGAAGGGCCAGCTGACGACCATGCGGTGCAGCACGGCGAGGCCCTCGGGCTCTTCCTTGAGCCAGCCGTCGACGGCCGAACCAAAGCCGTACCAGCCGGGCAGCATCAGCCGGCACTGCGCCCAGCTGAAGACCCAGGGGATGGCGCGCAGGTCCTCGATGCGTTCCGAAGGCTTGCGTGACGCCGGGCGGCTGCCGATGTTGAGGCCGGCGATTTCGGCGATCGGCGTCGATTCGCGGAAATAGCGGTTGAAGCCTTCGGTCTCATAGACCAGCCCGCGATAGGCCGCGAACGCCAGCGCCGAGAGGCGGTCGAGGATGGCGCGGAAAGCCTGCGGCTCGGTTTCGTTTTCGAGGTCGAGCAGGGTCGCTTCGAGCGTCGCCGCGGCCAGGGTTTCGAGATTGCGGCGTCCGACTTCGGGATTCGAATATTTCGACGCGATGACTTCGCCCTGCTCGGTGATGCGGATCTGCCCCGAGACGGCGCCCGCCGGCTGCGCGAGGATGGCGTGATAACTCGGCCCGCCGCCGCGCCCGACCGAGCCGCCGCGCCCGTGGAACAGGCGCAGGCGCACGCCGGCGTCGGCGAAGACCTGCGCCAGTTCGACTTCGGCCTTGTACAGTTCCCAGCCCGAGGTCAGGAAACCGCCGTCCTTGTTGCTGTCCGAATAGCCGAGCATGACCTCGTGCTCGTCGGCGCGCGCGGCCGTCAGCGCGTGGTAGGCGGGCAGCGCAAAGAGGCGCCGCATGATCGCCGGACCATGGCGCAGGTCGGCGATGGTCTCGAACAGCGGGATGATGTTGAGCGCCAGCTTGGGCGCCACGCCGGCCGCCGCAGCCGGGATCAGCAAGCCGGCTTCCTTGAGCAGCAGGGCCAGTTCGAGCAGGTCCGAGGCGCCGTCGGTTTTCGAGATGATGGCGTTGGGCAGCGCGGCGCTGCCGTAGCGGGCGTGCAGTTCGCGCGCCGCGAAGAAGATCGCCAGTTCGCCGCGCGTCTCGTCGCTGTACTCGAGATGCGGCGAATAGAGCGGGCGCGGGCCGGCGATCTCGTCGGCGAGCAGGGCGACGCGCGCGTCTTCGTCGAGTTCGGCGTAAGCGCCGGTGCGACCGGCGCGCGCCAGCAGCTCGCCGACCGTGCGTTCGTGCACATCGGAATTCTGGCGCAGATCGATAGGCGCCAAGTGGAAGCCGAAGAGCTGCACGGCGCGCAGCAGGCGGCGCAGCCGGCCGCCGGCGATCAGCGCCGCGCCGTGCGCCAGCAGCGAGCCGGAGAGCACTTCAAGGTCGGCCTGCAAATCCGCCGCCGCGGCGTAGGGCTGCGCTTCACCCAGGGCGTGGCGCATGGCTTCATGCTGGTCGAGCGCCTTGGCCGTCGCCACCAGGCGCGCGTAAATGCCGGTCAGCGCGCGCCGGTAGGGTTCGTCGGCGCGCTGTGGCGAGCGGTCCGGCGAACGCTCGGCGAGCGAGGCCAGCTCGGGCGTCACGGCGAGCAGCAAATTCGACAGCGGCAATTCGCCGCCGAGCGCATGGATCTCGCCGAGGTAATAGTCGAGCACCGCCGTCGATTGCAGGCGCAGCGCCGTTCTCAGGATGTCGGCGGTGACGTAGGGATTGCCGTCGCGGTCGCCGCCTATCCAGCTGCCGATGCGGAAGAAAGGCGGCAGCTGCCAGTCGTCGCCGGGGAAGCGCTGTTTCAAAAGATCCTGCAACTGGCCGTACAGGCGCGGCAGTTCGGCGAAGAAGGTGTCGTCGAAAAAACTGATGCCGTTCTTGATTTCGTCGACGACGGCCAGGCGGGTGGGCCGCACCATGCGCGTACGCCAGAGGGTCAGCACGGCGCGCCGCAACGCGATGTCGCTGTCATCCTCCTCCTCGGGCGTGAACTGCAGGCGGTCGCGGCGGTCGAGCAGGCCGGCGATCGCGCGCTGGCACTGCAGGATGCTCTTGCGCGAGACTTCGGTGGGATGGGCGGTGAGCACCGGCGAGACCAGCGCCAGGCCGAAGAAAGCGCGCAGCTCCACCGCCCCGACGCCGGCGTCCTTGATCCGGTCGAGCGCGTGCTGCAGGCTGCTTTCGCGCGGCAACGAGCGCATCCGGTCGTGGGCGCGCCGGCGGCGGACATGGTGCTCGTCCTCGGCGATGTTCGCCAGGTGCAGGAAGTAGCTGAAAGCCCGCACCACCGAGATCATCACGTCGCGCGGCAGCCCGTTGAGGATCGCGGCGAGCTCGGCGCGCGCCGAGTCGTCGCGCTCCCGGCCCCGATTCTGGTTCAGTTGAACCGAAGTCTGGCGGATGCGCTCGATGACGGCGAAGACCGCGTCGCCCTCCTGTTCGCGCACGGTATCGCCGAGCAGGCGGCCGAGCAGGCGGATGTCCTCGCGCAGCGGTAAATCCTTGTCGTCTGTTGGCATCGTTCCGGTCCGAAGTTAGAAACAATCGATGGTGCCAAGATACCAGACTTCGCGAAAAAACCAACAGACGAGGCGCGCGGGCGACATGTCGCCTGTTCGCTCGAAACCGGTCGCCATCGGCGTGCGCGAACTGCGTGTATCATCATTGAATTAGCGCCCTGAAATTCAGTCTTCTCAAGGAAGAAAAATGGTATTGCTCGAATTCGCCATGACCCCATCGGTCAAAGAGGAAAGCAAGAGTCGCCATGTGGCGCGCATCATCGATATCATCGACAGGAGCGGATTGCCCTATCAGCTGACGCCGATGGGAACGATCATCGAAGGTGAATGGGCCGAGGTCATGGCCGTTGTAACGGCCTGTTTCAGAGCGCTCGAAGTCGATTTCCCGCGCATCAATTCGCAAATCAAGATCGACTATCGAGCCGGTGCCGGCGGCCGCATCAAGTCCAAGGTCGAGACGGTCGAAGCCCTCCTGGGCCGCAAGCTTTCGACTTAGTGCGCCAGCGCGGTGAATTGAATGACCTTACAGCAATTGAAATGCTTGTGCGTCATGGCTGAAGTGCTTCACTACACCAAGGCGGCAAATCAGCTCTACATCTCGCAGCCCAGCCTGAGCTATGCGATTTCCGAGCTGGAAAAGGAACTGGGCGTACCGCTCTTCGAGCGCAAGGGAAACCGCACCTGCATGACCCGCTATGGCGAAAGTTTCTTGCCGTATGTGAAACAAATCTTCGCGACCCTGGACGAAGCGACCGCCCATTTGTACGAGATGCTCGACGCTTCCACCGGAAAAATCAATCTCGGCTACATCTTCAGCATCAGCTTCGATTTCGTTCCGCGAATACTCGAAGTCTTCTACAGCGATCAAGGCAACAGCAGGATCACTTTCGAGTTCTTTCAAGGCCTGCACTCGGTGCTGATCGAGAAACTCAAATCGGGCAGCCTCGACCTGCTGCTCTCGGCCAATCCCAAGGACAAGACCATCGAGAGCGTTCCCGTGTACCAGCAGGAACTTTTCGTCGTCGTTCCCGAGGATCATCGCCTGGCGAAGAAGAAATCCGTGTCGCTTGCCGATGTGAAGAATGAACCGCTGGTCACGCTGGGCAGAACCAGCAACATCCGCACGCATCTGGTCAGCTGCTTCGAAAAAATCGGCGCCAAGCCGATCATTGCCGGCGAGGTGGCCGAGTGCATCGGCATGTCGGCCCTGGTCAGGGCCAAAGTGGGCATCGCCATAACGCCCTTGTCGCCGGCTTTCGAAGGGGGAAACCTCAAGGTTCTGCATTTCTGTGAAGAAGAGCGCGACACCATGCAACGCAAGATCTATCTGCTCTGGCTCAAAGACCGCCAACTCGAGCCTTCGGTCAAGCGCTTCAGGGATTTCATGGTCGCGCAGTCGATTCAGTCCTGAGCCCTCCATCGTCATTCCGGCGAAAGCCGGAACCCATTAGGCCTAAACACTGGACACCGGGCTCTGCACTCCCTGCGGTCGCTTTCGCCTGTGTGACGGCTGCCGTCATCGCTCATAGAGCGCGTCTATAGGCGAATAGAAATTCGGTATTTCATTTCTCCCGCGCACGCTTCTAAGCTGAGCGCAACGAATCGAAGGGAGATTTCTCATGGAATACAAGAAACGCATCGTCGTACTGCAGACCAGCTTTGCCAAGCGCGAAGACACGATCGCGTATCTCGAAAAGCATTTGCCCGGGGTCTCGATCGACTTCATCACCGACAGCTCGCTATTGCCGGAAATACGCCAGGCCGGAAAACCCACCCAGTCGGTCATTCAGCGCATGACGCTCTATGCCCTGGCGGCGCAATCGATGGGCGCCGATCTGATCCTCAACTCCTGCTCGACGGTGGGCGAGGTTGCCGACATCTATGCGCAGGTCGTATCGGTGCCGGTGATCAAGATCGACGACGCGATGGCCAGAGAGGCCGCCAGGCTCGGCGACAACATCGCGCTGATCGCCACGCTGCCGACCACCATCGCCCCGAGCCGGCGGGCCATTGCCCGCTATGGGAAGGCGCTCGGGCACGACATCAAGTTCACCGAATTCGTCGACCAGCCCGCCTGGGAAGCGCTCGCCGCCGGGGACAGCAAGCGGCACAACGAGATCCTGATCGAGAGCATCCGCAAACTCGACGGACAGGGCTTCGACGCGATCGTCATGGCGCAGGTCAGCATGCGGGCGCTGCTGCCCGAGCTGACCGGCACGAAGACGCCGGTGCTATGCAGTTTCTATACCGGCCTCGACGCCGTTATCGAGAAGGTGAAGACGATGTGCGCCGCGGAGCTGGAATCGGCATTGGTGAATCGTTGATTGATTTGCCATCCATTCAAAAGGAAAACATGATGGAAGATTTTAAGAAACTCGATGTGCCCGCGTTGAAAAGCATGGCCCGCACCATCCGCACGGATATCGTGAAGATGGTTCATGCGGCCGGTTCCGGGCATCCCGGCGGCAGCCTGTCGGCCGCCGACATCGCCACGGCGCTGTATTTCAACGTGATGAACATCAGGCCCGAGCAGCCGCAATGGGAGGACCGGGATCGCTTCGTTCTCTCGAAAGGGCACTGCTGTCCGGTACTCTACGCCTGCCTCGGCCGCCGCGGCTACTTCGACGTCGCGGAACTCGACACGCTGCGTAAATTCGGCAGCAAGCTGCAAGGCCATCCGGACATGCACAAATGCCCCGGCGTCGAAATCAGCGCCGGCACGCTGGGCAACGGCCTCGGCGTCGCGGTGGGCATGGCCATCGCCGGCAAGGTGCAGCACAAGGCGCACAAGATCTTCGTGCTGCTCGGCGACGGCGAGTGCCAGGAAGGATCGGTCTGGGAAGCGGCGATGTGCGGCGCCCACCATCAGCTTGCCAATCTCATCGCCATTGTCGACGTCAATCGCCTGCAGATCCTCGGCACGACCGCGCAGATCATGAATGTCGCGCCGCTCGCCGACAAATGGCGCTCGTTCGGTTGGAAGGTTCTCGAGATCGACGGTCACGACATGGACCAGGTTCTGGCCACGCTCAACGATGCAAAAAGCATGGAAGGGCCGGTGGCGATCCTGGCGGCGACGGTCAAGGGCAAGGGCATTTCTTTCATGGAGGACGTCGTCAAGTGGCACGGCGCGGCGCCCAGTGACAAGGAGCTCGAACTCGCAATCAAAGAGATAGAAGGAGCGACGGCATAATGGAAGCGACCCGATTTGCTTTCGGCAAGGAAGTACTTGAAATTGCCAAGACCCACGATGATTTCGTGGTCTGTAACGCCGACACCAAGGCTTGCGGCATCGAGGCCATGGGTGACCTTTTCCCGACCCGCGCGTATTCGATCGGCATCGCCGAGCAGAACCTGGTGACGGTGTCGGCGGGTCTCGCGGCTTCCGGCTTCAAGGTGTTCGCCTGTACCTTCGCGGTTTTTCTCACGATGCGCGCCTGCGAGCAAGTGAGAAACTTCGTCTGCCATACGAAGCTCAACGTCACGCTGGTCGGCACCCACACCGGCCTGCAGGTCGGCGAAGACGGCGCGACCCATGCGGCGGTCGAGGATGTGGCGATCATGGGCGCGATGCCCAATATGACCATCATTCAGCCGGCCGATGCCGTCGCGGCGCGCGCCATTGCCCATGCGGCACACAAGTTCGTCGGACCTTTGTACGTGCGCCTGCACCGCAACCCCTCGCCGGTGATCTACGACGAGTCGTACAAGTTCGAAATCGGCAAGGCCACCGTGGTGCGCAATTATGGCGACGACGTGGCGCTGATCAGTTCCGGGATCATGCTGCAAAAGGCCGTGGATGCTGCCGATGCGCTCAAGGCCAAGGGCATCAAGGCGCGCGTCATCGACATGAGCACGCTCAAACCCCTCGACGAAGCCGCCGTACTGGCCGCGGCCAAAGCGACGCACGCAGTGGTCACGATCGAGGACCATTCGACGATCGGCGGGCTTGGCGCGGCAGTCGCCCAGGTGCTGTCGCAGCAGTATCCATGCTTCCTCAAATGCATCGGCATCCCGGACGTTTACGGCGAGTCCGGCCCGAGCGAGATGCTCTACGCCAAATACCACATGGACGTGCCCAGCATCGTCGCGGCCAGCGAGAAGCTGATCGCGAAAAAGCAGCTCGACCGTGTTGCCCTCAATTGATCAAGAAGCAATCAGGAGAATCAGAGATGAAGAAAAGCATGTCGGAACAGATCATCAAATACCTTGAAGACAGGGGCGTCGAGCATATCTTCGGGCTGTGCGGGCACACCAATATCGCCTTCCTGGCCGCCCTGTCGAAGAGCGAGAAAATAAAGTTCATCAATGTGCGGCACGAACAGATCGCCTCGCACGCCGCCGACGGTTACGCGCGCGTCACCAAGAAGGCCTCGGTCGTCCTGAGCACGCTCGGACCCGGGATCATGAACAACGTGACCGGCGTCGCCACGGCTGCGCTCGATTCGATCCCGATGGTGGTCATCGCCGGCGATGTGCAGTCTTATTACTTCGGCAAGCACCCGCACCAGGAAGTCAACCAGCATGCCGACGGTTCGCAATGCGAGATCTTCCGGCCCTTCGTCAAGCGTGTCTGGCGCGTCGACCGCGCCGAACTCTTCCCGGAGATTCTCGAGAAGGCCTTCACCATGGCCGAGTCCGGACGTCCGGGACCCGTGCTGATCGACGTGCCGATGGACATGTTCTCGGTCGATATCGACGAGTCGCTGTTCAAGCGCTTGTCCTTCAACGTCAAGACCCTGGAAAAGCCGACGATCGATGAAGAACTCGCCGAAAAGATCGTCAAGACCATCGCGGCCGCGAAGAACCCGGTGATCCACGTCGGCGGCGGCGTCAAGGGCGCCGGCGCGACGAAAGAGTTCGAGGAATTCGTCAACCGCATGGGAATACCGGTCAGTTGCACGCTGATGGGCAAAGCCTCCCTGCCGGACACCAATCCCCTGATGATGGGAATGACCGGCTTCTGGGGCACGGAATTCATCAATGAAAAGTGCCGCAGCGCCGACTATATCCTTGCCCTGGGAACGAGCTTCAAGGAGTGCGATTCGAGTTCATGGCATACGGACTTCACCTTCAGCGGCCCGCCGACCAGGCTGATCCAGATCGATATCGATCCCGCCGAGCTCGGCCGCAACTATCCGGTGGAAATCGGGGTCGTCGCCGATCTCAGGAAAGCCCTGACGATGCTCAACAAGGCGGCCAGGAAACTCTTCCCGCAGCCGCGCAGGAATGAAGCCATTGAGAAAGAAATCGCCAAGTTCAAGGCCGACTTCCAGGCCAGCAACAAGCCGCTCGAGGAGAGCATCCAGTTTCCGATGAGCCCGCAGCGCATTCTTGCCGACCTGCGCGCCGCGGCGCCGGCCGATGCGCTGATCGTCACCGATGTCGGCTGGAACAAGAACGGGATCGGCCAGCAGTTCACCTTCTACACCGCCGACACCTTCATCACCCCGGGTGGCCTCGCGACGATGGGTTTCGGCGTACCCGGCGCGATGGGCGTCAAGATCGGCGCGCCCGACAGGACGGTCATCGCCGTTGTCGGCGACGGCGGTTTCGGCCAGAACCCGGCGGTCCTGGCCTCGATCGCCGTCGATAACGTGGCGATTGTCATCGTCATCATGAACAACAATGCTTTCGGAACCATCGCCGGATTGATCAAGGCGCACTACGACACGACCTTCGGCACGGTATTCTTCAGGGATGGCGAGGAGTACGCCCCGGACTACGCCGGCATCGCGCAGAATTACGGCATCGAGGGTGTGACCATCGAGAGGGCGGAAGACTTCAAGCCGGCGCTGGAAGCGGCCATCAAGGCGAACCGGCCGGTCCTGCTCGACGTGCGCATGGTCAATATTCCGACGCCGACCGAAGGGCATTGGGACATCATGAGCGTCTTCTCACCGGGCAAGACGATCCATCACGTCAGCACCAATTAGGGATACGCCGAACGAGCCGTCACACCGGTGCAAGCCGGCATGACGGCGTGGCGACTCCTCAACAGCGTTCCCAGATGGTGGTGATGCCCTGGCCGCCGCCGATGCACATGGTCGCGAGACCATAGCGGGCATTGATGCGCAGCATTTCATGCAACAGCTTGGTGACAATTACGCCGCCCGTCGCGCCGACCGGATGGCCCAGCGAAATCGCGCCGCCGTTCGGATTGGTCTTGACCGGATCGAGCCCCAGCCCCTTGACCACGGCAAGCGCCTGTGCGGCGAAAGCTTCGTTGGCTTCGATCACGTCGATCTGGTCCAGCGTCAAGCCGGCGCGCTTCAGCGCGAGTTGCGTCGAGGGAATCGGGCCGTCGCCCATGATGCTGGCCTCGACGCCGGCGACGGCATACGAAACCAGCCGCGCCATCGGCTTGTAGCCCGCCTTGGCCGCCACCGCAGCTTCCGCGAGAACCAGGAAGGCCGCCGCATCGTTGATGCCGGAGGCATTGCCGGCCGTGACCGTGCCGCTTTCCTTCTTGAACGCCGGCTTCATTTTCGCGAGCGTTTCGAAGGTGGTCGCTTTCGGATGCTCGTCGGTATCGAACACCACTTCGCCCTTGCGCGTCTTGATGGTCAAGGGAACGATCTGCGACTTGAAACGGCCCTCGGCAATCGCCTTGGCCGCGCGCGTTTGCGACTCGAGCGCAAAGGCATCCTGCTGTTCGCGGCTGATGCTCCACTTCACCGCCTGGATTTCGGCGGTCATGCCCCTGTGGCCGGCGCCGAAGGGATCGGTCAGCGCGGCGACCATCATGTCGAGCATTTTCGTGTCGCCCATGCGCGCGCCGCTGCGCATCGCCGCGGACAGGTAGCCGCCGGCGGACATAACTTCAACGCCGCCGCCGAGGCCGATTTCAGCATCGCCGAGCATGATGTTCTGCGCCACGCTGATGATCGCCTGCATGGCCGATCCGCACAAACGATTGCAGGCCATCACCGTCGAGTCCATCGACATGCCGGCCCGCACCGTCGCCAGACGCGAAACATAAGGGAAATTGGATCCGCAGGGGACGACATTGCCGACCACGGCGTAGGTCGCCTGCTTCGGGTCGACGCCCGAACGCGCGAAGGCTTCGCGGGCGACTAGGGCGCCCAGGTCTTCGGGCGCGAAACCGGCCAGCGAACCGCCAAAGCTGCCGACGGCCGAACGCACGGCACTCAGAACTACAATTTCTTTCGTCATGGAAACACCTCTCGAAAACAGAATTTATGAGGACTGCCGATGTAAGGCAGTCCCCTGTTCGCTTCAGTTGATCATCGGCGCAACGTAAGGCATGGTCATGCCAAGCAGCCAGAGCATAATCAGTACGACCGGCAGATGGAAGAGCAGTTGCAAGGTCGAGTACCCGGCGAGGTCGCGTGCCTTGACGCCGATCAGGCCCATCAGCGGCAGCATCCAGAACGGGTTGATGAAGTTCGGCAGCGCCTCGGCGGCGTTGTAGACCTGCACCATCCACGCCAGATTGACGTGCAGTTGGTTGGCCGCTTCGAGCAGATACGGCGCTTCGACCACCCACTTGCCGCCGCCCGAAGGCAGGAACAGGCCGAGGATCGCCGAGTAGATGCCGCCGACGAGCGGCAAGGTATCCTGCGTCGAGATCGAGACGAAGAACTTGGCCAGTACTTCATTCAGGCCCGAACCCATCAGCATGCCGAAGATGCCGGCATAGAGCGGGAACTGCAGCAGCACGCCGCCGGTCATCGGCACGGCCTTGGCCGCGGCCTTCAGGAAGGAGCGCGGACGCCAGTGCAGCAGCATGCCGGCGATCAGGAACATGAAGTTGTAGATGTTGAGGTCGAGCGCCGCGAGGCCGCCCTGGGTGCTGAACACGTTGTACAGATAGCCGAGGCCGAGGGCGACGACCACTACCGTCAGCACCGGGGAAAACTCGAGTTTCTCGCCCGGCGTTTGCGGCGTGCCGATGTCCTCGGCGCTGTCCTTGTAGACGATGCCGGCCATTTCGGCGGTGCGGGCATGCGCCGCGGTCGGCGTCGAGGCGTAGCAGATCCAGATCGAGAGCAGCAGCAGCACGGCGATCATCACCAGGTTCTGCCAGGTGAACAGCGTCTGTTGCAAGCTGATGACGCCGCTGATCTTGAGCAGCGCCGGCGGGATCGAGCCCTTGGTGGCCATCAAGAGCGCGGCCGAGGACGAGAAGCCGAGCGCCCAGATGCTGCCGAGGCCGAGATAGCCGGCGGCGCCCATGGCACGGTAATCGACGCCCTTGACGCGCTTGCTGATCTCGCGCATCAGGATGCCGGCGAAGATCATCGAGAAGCCCCAGGAGAGCAGCGAGGCGACCATGGCGACGAAAGCGACATAGGCCACCGCGGTCTTCGGCGTCTGCGGGAAGCGCGCCAGCACGTCGATGACCCGGCGCACCGGCGGGGCGACGGCGACGATATAGCCGCCGATCACCACGAAGGCCATCTGCATCGTGAAGGGAATGAGGTTCCAGAAGGACTTGCCGAAGTCCACCGAAACCTGGGTCGGCGTACGTCCCATGGCCAGCGCCGCGACGGCGACGATGAACACGGCAATCGCCGCGAACACGTAGGCGTCGGGGAACCACTTTTCGCTCCAGTCCGCGAGCGTCGCACCGAGCCGCGCGATGGCGCCCTGTTGTTCGGGCTCGGATTTGTTCTGCATATCCTGACTCATATCACCCTCCTTGACAGCGTTATAAGAGAAGCTCGAAACGGTTCTGCAGATGCATCAAATCGGCAAGTCATTCCGGACAGTTGGGCAAAGCCATCGTCCGGCAATCCGGGCTGACGAAGAATTCCGCTTCGGTGCGCGCGCGAATCTGTTCGAGCGTCACGCCGGGGGCGATTTCCAGCAGGACCAGGTTGCCGTCGTTGAAGCGGAAGAGCGCGAGTTCGGTGATGATCGTGCGCACCTTGCCGGCCGCCGTCAGCGGCAGGTTGCAGCGCTTCAGGATCTTGGCGCCGCCGTCCCGGGTGGCGTGTTCCATGGTGACGATGACGTTCTTGGCGCCGGTCACCAGGTCCATCGCCCCGCCCATGCCGGGCACCATCTTGCCCGGTACCATCCAGTTGGCCAGATTGCCGTCCTGGTCGACCTGCAGGCCGCCGAGCACGGTCACATCGACGTGGCCGCCGCGAATGATGGCGAAAGACATGGCGCTGTCGAAGAAAGCGGTGCCCGGAACCATGCCGCAGGGCTTGCCGCCGGCATTGACGAGATTCGGGAGCGGCTCGCCGGTCAGCGGTCCGAGACCGAGGAAACCGTTCTCCGATTGCAGGGTGATGTGGATGCCTGCGGGCAGGAAATCGGGAATCATCGTCGGCAGGCCGATGCCGAGGTTGACCACGTCGCCGTCTTTCAACTCCTGCGCGGCGCGGCAGGCAATGAGGGTCTTGGCGTCCATGTCACTGCTCCCGGCAAAGAATGAGGGCATCGACGAGGATGCCCGGGGTCATCACCAGTTCGGGATCGAGTTCGCCGGCTTTGACGATTTCATCGACTTCGGCGACGACAAAGTCGGCGGCCAGCGCCATCAGCGGATTGAAGTTGCGCGCCGCGCGCTGGTAGACGAGATTGCCGATCTCGTCGCCGCGGTAGGCTTTCAGGATGGCCAGGTCGGCGCGGATCGGCCGTTCGACGAGGTAGGTGACGCCGTCGAAACTGAGCTTGGTCTTGCCTTCCTCGACGACGGTACCGACGCCGGTCGGCGTCAGCACGCCGCCGAGACCCGCGCCGCCGCAGCGGATGCGTTCGGCCAGCGTGCCCTGCGGCACGAGTTCGACGTCGAGTTCGCCGGCGATCATCTGCCGCCCGGTCTCGGCGTTGGTGCCGATGTGCGAGGCGATGACCTTCTTGACCCGCTTGGCTGATATCAGCAGGCCGATGCCCGAATCCGGGCCCGCCGTGTCGTTGCCGATGACCGTCAGGTCTTTCACGCCCGCATCGAGAATCTCGCGAACGATGCCATCGGGGGTCCCGACGGCCATGAAACCGCCGAACAGGATGCTCATCCCGTCCTTGAAACGCGGCCGCAAATCAGCATGGCTGATCCGCTTGCTCGGTGTGCTCATTTGATTTCTCCCTGGATTTGATGCAATCGGGAGGGAAGTACGCACGATGTGTGCCTGAGCCGGGGGCGGGATCTTCAGGCGTGATGACTCCTCACAGACCGAAGGAAGTGCAGAGCCCGGTGCCCCGCGTTCAGGCCGACTGGATTCCGGCTTTCGCCGGAATGACGGGGCGGGACTTAATCAGCGCAACTGCGCAATTTCATTCACAGTCGGCAACAGAATCTGCGCACTCGCCGTCATCGAGATTGAACTCGTGCAGCTTGTAAAGCAGGGCGCGCCGGCTGATGCCGAGTTCGGTCGCCGTACGCGAGCGGTTGCCCTGGTTCTTCTCGAGGGTCTGCATAATGACCCGCGTCTCGAAGCCGCGCACCAGTTCCTTGAGCGACTTCTGCCCCGGCTCTTCGCCGCTCGTGTGGCGGGTCGCATGCAGGATGGGCGCCGGCAGGTCTTCGGCGAAAACCATGTTGCCGCTGCTCATCACCACCGCCCGCTCGACCGCGTTGGACAACTCGCGCACGTTGCCAGGCCAGGAATAGCGCTGCATGACGGCGAGCGCGTGATCGTCGAAGCCGTCGATTTCGCGCCCGTGTTCGACGGTGAATTTGTGCAGGAAATGCGAAGCCAGCAAGGGAATGTCGGTCGGCCGCTCGCGCAAGGGCGGCACCGGCAGATTGATGACGTTGAGCCGGTAGTAGAGATCGCTGCGGAAGCTGCCGTTGGCGACCATTTCTTCGAGATTGCGATTGGTCGCGACGACCAGGCGGACATCGACGCGCAGCGTCTTGTCGCCGCCGACGCGTTCGAATTCGCGATCCTGGATCACGCGCAGGAGCTTGACCTGCAGCGACAGCGGCAGTTCGCCGATCTCGTCGAGGAACAGCGTGCCGCCGTCGGCGTGCTCGAAACGGCCGGTCCGGCGCGCCACCGCGCCGGTGAATGCGCCTTTCTCGTGGCCGAAGAATTCGCTCTCGAGCAATCCTTCCGGAATCGCGCCGCAATTGACCTTGACGAAAGCGCGCTGGGCACGCGGGCTGTTGTAGTGCAATGCCGAGGCCAGCAATTCCTTGCCGACGCCGCTCTCGCCGTAGATGACCACGGTGGCGCTGGAGGGCGCGATGCGAATGCTCACTTCGCACAGGGCCTGCATCGCCGGGTCGCTGGTGATGATGCGGTTGTAGGGAAAGCTCTCCGACAGTTCATGCTGCAGGATGCCGATCTCGCGCCGCATTTCGCGCATCTGGTAGGCGCGATTGACGAGCAGGCCGATCTCCGCGAGGTCGAAG
>CAIXAY010000110.1 GCA_903917505.1 uncultured beta proteobacterium
CGAGAGGTTGTAGCCGAGAAACCACATCAGCCAGATGCCGCCGACCAGCGCGAAGGGCACCGAGAGCATGACGATCAGCGTCTCGGTGATGCGCCGGAAGTTGAGGTAGAGCAGCAGGAAGATCGTCAGCAGGGTCACCGGGATGACGATCTTCATCTTGGCGATCGCCCTTTCCATGTACTCGAACTGGCCGCTCCAGGTGACGTAGTAGCCGGGCGGGAAAGTGACCTGCGCGGCGACCGCCTGCTTGGCCTCGGCGACGTAGCCGCCGATGTCGCGGTCGCGGATGTCGACGTAGATGTAGGCCGAGAGCAGCGCATTCTCGGTGCGGATCCCCGGCGTGCCGCGGGCGATGACGACCTTGGCCACCTGCCCGAGCGGGATCATGGCGCCGTCCATCGTCGGGATCAGCACCTCGCGGGCGATCTGCTGCGGGTCGGAACGCAGCTCGCGCGGGTAGCGCACCGCGACGCCGTAGCGCTCGCGGCCTTCGACGGTGGTGGTCACCATTTCGCCGCCGAGCGCGCTGGCGATCACGTCCTGCAGGTCGCCGACCGAGAGCCCGTAGCGCGCCAGCTTTTCGCGGTCGGGCTCGATGTTGAGGTAGAGGCCGCCGGTGATGCGCTCGGCAAAGGCGCTGGTGGTGCCGGGAACGGCCTTGACCACGGTTTCGATTTGCCGCGCCAGCTTTTCCATCTCCTCGAGGTTCGTGCCGAACACCTTGATGCCGATCGGCGTGCGGATGCCGGTCGACAGCATGTCGATGCGCGCCTTGATCGGCATCGTCCAGGCGTTCGAGATGCCGGGGAATTGCAGCGTCTTGTCGAGCTCGGCGATCAGCTTGTCGATGTTCATTCCGGCGCGCCATTCGGCTTCGGGCTTGAGGTTGATCACCGTCTCGAACATTTCGGTCGGCGCCGGGTCGGTCGCGGTGTTGGCGCGCCCGGCCTTGCCATAGACCGAGGCGACTTCGGGGAAACTCTTGATGATCTTGTTCTGCGTCTGCAGGACCTCGGCGGCCTTGGTCAGCGACATCCCGGGCAATGATGAGGGCATGTAGAACAGCGTGCCTTCATTGAGCGTCGGCATGAATTCGGAACCCAGGCGCGAAGCCGGGTAGAGCGTGAGCGCCAGCGCGGCGACGACGAGGGCCAGCGTCGTTTTCTTCCAGCGCATGACCCAGGCGATGACCGGCCGATAGACGGCGATCAGCACGCGATTCACCGGGTTCTTCGCTTCCGGCATGATCTTGCCGCGAATGAACAGCAGCATCAGCACGGGGACCAGCGTCACCGACAGCAGCGCCGCGCCGGCCATCGAGAAAGTCTTGGTGTAGGCGAGCGGCGAGAACAGCCGCCCCTCCTGCCCTTCGAGGCTGAACACCGGCAGGAAGGAGACGGTGATGATCAGCAGCGAGAAGAACAACGCCGGGCCGACTTCCTTGCAGGCGGCCAGCATGGCCGCGGCGCGTTCGGAGAAATCGCCCGTCATTCCGGCGGAAGCCGGAATCTGACCAACGGGAATGCAGGGCCAGGCTTTTGGAGCACCCTCTGGATCCCGGCTTCCGCCGGGATGACGATGCTCCAGCCGCTCCAGATGCTTATGCGCATTCTCGATCATGACGATCGCCGCGTCGATCATCGCGCCGATGGCGATCGCGATGCCGCCCAGGCTCATCAGGTTGGAATTCATGCCGAGCGAGCGCATGGCGATGAAAGCCATCAGGATGCCGACCGGCAGCATCAGGATCGCGACCAGCGCGCTGCGCACATGCAGCAGGAATACGAAGCAAACCAGCGCGACGATCGCCGACTCCTCGAGCAGCGTGCGCTTGAGCGTTTCGATCGCGCGGTGAATGAGCTCGGAGCGGTCATAGACCGTCTCCACCGTCACGCCGGCCGGCAGCCCGGGGCCGATTTCCGCGATCTTGGCCTTGACGTTCTCGATCACCTCGAGCGCGTTCTCGCCGTAGCGCGCCATGGCGATCCCCGAGACCACCTCGCCTTCGCCGTTGAGTTCGGTGAGGCCGCGCCGTTCGTCGGGCGCGAGCTCGACACGCGCGATGTCGCGGATCAGCACCGGCGTGCCCTTGTCGCTCTTGACGACGAGCATCTCGATGTCGCTCTTGCCGCGCAGATAACCCTTGCCGCGCACCATGTACTCGGTCTCGGCCATCTCGACGACGCGCCCGCCGACGTCGCGGTTCGAGTCGCGGATGACCTGCGCGACCTTCATCAGCGGGATGCCGTAGGCGCGCAGCCGGGTCGGATCGACGGTGACCTGGTAGGTCTGCACGAAG
>CAIXAY010000111.1 GCA_903917505.1 uncultured beta proteobacterium
AAGCCGCAGAATTCCGATGACGGCGCCGACGACGATGATCCAGATCAGAAGATGCTCCCACCACGTCCAATCGAAGCACATCTCGGACTCCTATCGCTGGCTGAACATGCCTTCGTCGTCGTCGTCCTTGATCTTGTTCTCCGCCGCCAGCAGCTTGACGCCGATCTCAATCGCCTTGAGCTGCTGTTCGACCGATGTCTCGACACCCGCGAGGACGCGCTTGATGCCGTCATGGAGCATTTCGGTGAAGGGATTCTTGGGCTTGCGCGGCGATGCCATAGCCGGATCGTAGCACGGCGCTACGGCCGGCGGGAGGGCTGGTTATTCCCGGCCTCGACGACGGATGGCGGCGCGCGTCTCCCGTTCCTGAAAGGCGCGCAGGCGATCCGGGTCAGTGACGAAGCCCGGTGCTGCCTGAAACCCAAGGAAGGACGCCAGCAAGTCGCCCCACGAGCCGCCTTCCGTGCGCTCGCGCTGGTAGCTCCGGAACGAGAACGGCGTTACGACTTCGCCCATATATTCGCCGAACTGCCGCAACTGCTCGAACGCCGGATCGTCGGGATTGACGATGACGCCGCCGTAGAAGTCCCGGTTGCTGGTGATCTCGTTGAGCACGCCCCAGATCGGATTGACCTTGTTCTCGAGAGTCTGAAGCGGCGCCCGGTTGTATTCGAGCACATCCTTGACATAGCTCGGGATGCTCACGCGCTCGGGCATGCCGTGCGGGGTCGTGCCGCCGGTCGGCGGGAAAAAGTAATCGATGATCTGCGTGGGCGCTTCGCCGGTGAGGAGGTAGGTCGCAACGCCGCCGTAGAGCGCGGTCACCGTCGGCATGGCGATGGTGTAAGCCATGCGCCGCGTCATTTCGATCTTCTCGCCCGTAGCGAGAGCCGACATGGCGGCGCCCAGGTCCATGAAGCCGCCGCCGAGCTCACGGATCGTCCCGAGGTTCCAGCCCACCGAGCGCGTCGCGATGAAGGCAACATCCTTCTGCGCCTTGTTCCAGAATATGTTGTCGTAGACCATCTGGCCGAGGCGGTTGTCGACCGAATCCCAGGCAAGCTGCATCGCGTGCGACAGTTCCAAAGGCGTCGCCTTCGGGTTGGCGTCAATCCAGTCTTTCGCCATGTCGTAGAAGACGCCGAGTTTCTGCCGCGGCACCATGAATTCCAGCACCGGGTACGCAACGTCCTGAAGCGCCCGCGAGGCGATGTTGAACGGCGCCTTGAGCACGGCCGCAGCCGGATTCTCCTTGAAGGCGTCCGACACGCTGCGCACAAACGAGCCGTCGCGCAGCGAGCGCACGAGCCCCTTGCCTTCGACGACCCGATAGAACTGGTCCATATTCACCCGGCCGCCGGCCGTTTCCAGCGCTTCCACCATCTTGCGCATGTCAGACGTCTGGTTGCGCGGATTGAGGAAGGCGTTGCGTAGCCGGTGACCTTTCATCACGGTTTCGATCGCCGTCGTTGGCAGCGGCGCCTTGAGGGCGTTGAGCGCCGCCTTGCCAAATTCTCCGCGCGCGGCCTGCTCGATCGCCAGCGACAGCCGAGACGACATCGTATCTATCGACGTAAACGTGGCGTGGAAGAACGACATGCCGAGTTGCAGGCTGTTTAAGGCATTCTCCCCGTGCCGCACGAGATCGAAAAGCGCGTTTTTCCCATAAAGGCCCGGACTGACGTAGTTGTTGAAAACCCGCGCCACGTCTTCCGGCGCATACCACGCGCCCATGTGGCGAATGCCGGGAACCTTTGTCGTAAACACCTCGCGCTGCGCCTCGCCCGCGATGCCGACGCTCGGCTTGACCGACTGGATCACCTGTTTCAGCGAACGGCCGTCCGCGCCGACCTGCTTGGCCGCAACCGTGTTCAGCCATTCCTCGAACTCGCCGAGCATGTGGGGCGCGAGTTCCCGCACGAGTTGAGGCGCGTACCAGTAGGCATGAAAGAAATTTGCCATCCTTTCCATGCCGGAAAGCACATAGCCGACAAAGGACTTGCCCGGCTCCATGTAAGGGTAAGCTTGG
Organism: uncultured beta proteobacterium; assembly: GCA_903917505.1. The sequence goes on from CAIXAY010000111.1 coordinate 2,030, forward strand.
CCTAGATAACGGGCCGCCTCTGCAACGTGCGCGGGGGATAGCAGACCGATTCGCCCGAGCGCGAGGTTGCCGAGCTCGCGCCACGCTTGCGGGTTTTTCGAGAACCTTTCCCAGAGGTTGAACGTGATATCGATCTGGTGTCCGACTTCATGCTCCATCACCTGTAATTCGTTGCCGAATCTCGACACGACATCGGCCCCAGGCACCGCGCCTGTATAGCCCAACGCGCCGCGACCGATGCCCGCGGGGTCCTGTCCGCGCAGCGGCGTCCTGATCTTGAAGCCGAGGAAATCCGCGACCCGTTGGAGGCCGCGGCGCACCGCCGGATCGTAGGCGGTTTCATGCAGCGCTTCGTGGATCACCTCGGCCGGCGGCAGTGTGGCCCGGAAAACCTTGTCGTCGAGGCCCTTCCACCCGATCGGCGGGCGCTTGCCGATCGGCACGAACCGCGCCAGCCGGGATTCCTTGATCGCGTTCGCCATGACCGTGCCGTAATAGAATTTCTGCACCTCGCGGAGCTTGATCAACGTCAGTTCCAGCGGGTCCGTCGTCACCAATTGCAGCCCGCGCTGCCGCCCGGCCATTATCGTCTCGACCGTGCGAGCGCGCAGAAAATTTGCCGAGCCGCGAAGCGGTCGCTTGGAGGCGGCGCGCGCGTATTCCTCGTGCAGCGATTCCATTACCGTCTGTGCCTTGTTGGGGTCCTTCCAGATGTGCGGGAAGTAGTTTTCGAGCGCGTTTTCAAGGTGGCCTTTGCCGAGCGATTGGACCTTTCCCTCCCATTCTTTCAGCATCGCGCGCAACTTGTCGGCGATCGGCTGAAGCGCCGGCTGCCGCTGCGGGACGCCGCGCTCTATCCGGTGCATGAATTCAAACCGATCCGCTTCCGGCAGGCGGTTGATGACGCCGCGGAACTGTTCCAGGTCGTTGCTCGCGCGCGCAAAAGCCGCGGCTTGCTGCCCGGAAAATCGGCGCATGATCAACCCGGTCAGCTGCGAGCCCCGCGTCATCGTCGTCGGCGACAGCGTGGTCTCGACCGCTTTGCCGACCCCGGAGGCTCTGAGGGCGCGTGCCAGTTTGGTCGCCCCGAGCACGGGATCGATCGCAAGCTGCACCGCGAAGGACCCGAGCTCCCCGACCGTCTGGTGCGGGTACCCGGTGAACTGTTCGACGATTCGGCCGGGGCCGTGGGCGATAAAGCCCTGGATCGGAGAGAGCGGGTAGGCGGCGGCCGACCCGAGCAATTCGAGAGCCCCGAGCACTTTCCCGCCGATCGATCCGGCGCCCATGACGTGTTCCAAGCCTTCGTGCATGCCGGCTATGTTCGACCGGGCCGCTTCCCGAACGTCGCTGTAGAGGCCTCCGAAATCGCTTCCGACAGTCTCGCCGGGCCGTGCGAGTCCGGTCCACGGCGGCGCCGGTTTTGGCCCCGCAAGAAGCCGATCGAGCGCGCCGCCGCCAGCGGGCGCCGCTTCTGCTGCGCCTTTCGGCGCGAGAAGGTCGTCAAGCGCGCCCACCTAGGGGATGCCGGCTGGCGCGACAGGATCGGCAGGCCGCATTGTGCCGGCGACCGGCGGATTCAGCCCTTGCGACGGAAATTTCTTGTCGAAATCTGCGGCCGATCCGCCGTCTTGAACATACGCTTTACGAACATCGTCCCGCGAAATTCCAGCGTCGATTGCCGTTTGCGCCTTTGCATCAAGCTCGTCGGCCGACTCGCGTCCCGGCACCGCGCCCGTGCTCGACAGCATCGGCGCGAGCTTCGGATATTCGGTCTGAAACCACTGATCGAACGGCGGCGCCAGCGTGACCTGACCCTTGGCGTTCACCGTGACCCGGCGGCCGGTCGCGTCCGCCGGAAAGAGCTTGGCGTAGACATTCGCGGCGGCGGTCACCCGCTCCTGGTAGGTTTTCACGTCGCCGTACTTCGCCTCGAAGCCGAGCTTGAACTGCTCCCATTGGCTTTGAATTTTGTCGCCAGTCATCTGCAAGCGCGCGGTCGCCTCGGCTTGCCGCTCCATCAGGTTTGCGACCATCATGAAGTTCTTGGCCGAGGATGCCTGATACATCAATTCGTCGTGGTACTTCGCCGCGATAAGCTGAATCTGCGACATTTGATCGTCGATCGACAGCTTTCGGTTGTTCATCACGTTCGTATAAGCCTGCTGTTTCCCGTCGTTTACCGCCTTCGTCTGGGCGAGCGAATTCTTGAATACGTCGTCGGCCTGGGCCGCGGAACTGATCTGTCCCTCGTGCATCCCCTTCAGCGCCGAGCCGAAAGCGTTGAGCATGGTGGTCACATGCTGCTTGGACAGAGCGCCGGCTATGCCTGCCACGAGCGCGGCGGTCTGAAGAAAGTCGTTCGCGTTCTGCACCACCTGCGCTCGTTGGTCTGGCACTTTCGGCTCGGGCTGGAAGGCCGGCGCTTGCGGGGCGGGCTGGGCCAGAATTCCCTGTGCGCTGCTGATGGCAGGAGCCATTTCGCGTTGCTGCTGGGCGAGCAACCGCTGAGTGGTCGCGTCGTTCGCGGTGAGCGCCGAGATAGCCGAATTATCGGCCGGCGGCGGCGCAGCGGCGGGCGGCGGCATGTTTCCGCCGGTGTCACCGGGAAGGGTCGGCGCGAGCGCGGTTGCCATCTTAAGGAACCCTATGAAGCCAGTTTAATGTTGCTCAACCCCTCTACGAGACCGAAGCTCTGCATCGCTGAATTGAGCGCCGACTGGAATTGGTTGTCGACCGCGAGTTGCGCGTTTGCGGCCGTCGTGAGCGCGCTCTGAGCGTCGCCAGCGGCGGACAGCCCGGATGACAGCGCCGCCGTGATGAATTGCTGCGACATGACTTGAGCGTTTTGCTCGATTGTCGCCATGCCCTGAATGTAACGCGTGTCCTGGGTCGGGTTGGCGACGCCCTCGTTCGCGAGCTGCTGGATGAGCTGCGACTGGGCCTGGGAGCGATACTGCGCGACCTGGGCAGCCTGTCCGGGCTGGAGCGTGCCAGTGGTGCCCTCGCTCAAGAGTTGCTGCTCAGCGGCGATCTCTGGAGCTGTCACCGCGCCGCTCGTGGTCAGCGGCTCGACGTTGCTCGGGACCTGGGGCTGGCCTTGCAACAGCGTCAACGCAGCGGGCGCCAGCGCCAGCGCGGTTTTGCCAGAGCCAGACGATAGCCAGCCGCTGACCTTGGATAGCGGACCTGAAGCCGTGGGTTCGATCGCCGGCGCCGCGGTCGAAGGCGTCACGCTGCCCAAATCGGTCGCGCCGCCGTCTACCGAGCTGACCGAGAGGCCGGTGTCGTTCGCCGCGCCGCCGCCCAGCGCCGTCGAGGTGTCCGCCGCGCTGATCTGCGGCACCGCTCCCGCGGGAACCGTGGCACCGCTGCCCGCGCCCGCCGCCGTGCCGGTATCCGGCGCCGGGGTCGAAGAAGCGCCGCCGCCGGAAAGGCCGTAGACGCCGCCGGCCAAGCCGCCCTCGGCAGCACTGATAAGCGGGTTGCCGCCGGTCGCG
>CAIXAY010000112.1 GCA_903917505.1 uncultured beta proteobacterium
CACCGCTCCACCCGCAAGTGCATTCCTGGAAATCGTAGAATGTGCCCGCAAGAGTTACCCCGCACTTTGGGCATATTTCGCTTTTCTCAATCAAGGCCTAGCTCCTGTGTGCGTCAACCGGATAAGCATGAATCCTTCTGTCATCCGATCCCTGTCTTCCCTCCTCCGGAGCGCAGCGTCGGCATGCGCTCGGAGGCGGCGCGGATCACCTCGATGCCGGTCGACTGGTAACGCGCGCTCGAATGCATATCGAGGTGGTCGAGCGTGTCCATGATGGTGCGCTGGTTGGCCTGGCTCTCGGCGAGCCAGGTGCCGACGCTGTGGCGCGCCATGTGCGGCGTGAAGGCGAGACCGAGCGATTGCACGTAGGGGCGCAGCCACTTGTAGACGCCCCACCGCGTCCGCCAGGGAAAGAGGCGCCCGGTGCGCTCCAGCTTCGGGGTCGCGGCGAGCAGCTCGATGACCTCCTCGTGCAGCGCCTTGTCGACGATCTCGCGATCGCCCTTGCCGGTGTGGTAGCGCAGCGAGCCGCGGGCGAGGTCGATACCGTCCCAGGTGACGCTGAGCGCGTCGGTGATCCGCATGCCCTGGCGGAAGAGCCAGGTGAGCAGCAGCCGCTTCTTGCGCAGCCGGCGCTCGAACCGGTCGAGGTCCTTTTGCGTCGACTGCCGGTTGCCGATCATCGCGGGCGGCTGGTGCAGCAGCTTGCCCTTGCGGTCGACCGCCATCGGCACGTTGCTGACGAGCGCGATCGCAGCTTCAATGGATACCGCCCGCGTGACCGGATGCGGCTCTTTGAAGGTCTTCACGCGCAGCCAGTCGCAATACTTGTTCTCGGCGCAGTAGTGCAGGATCGAGGCCGCCGGCCGGATCGCGTTGCGGTTCTTGGTCGACGCCTTGCAATCGGGATAGAGATCGTTCGCGGCCGCGACCAGATCGGCATGGGCGATCGCGCGCACTGCCAGCTTGCCGAGGTCAGAGAGCTTGAGCTTTTCGATGCGCTGCTTGTCGACCTTCGACGGGCTGCGCCAGGCGGTGTAGAGATCGGCGCCTTCGGCGAAGGTGATCTCGGCCGAGCGCCCCGGCGCCGATGCCGGCGTCTTCTCGAGCTCGCGCTCGAAATCCTCGCGGAACTTGCTCGCCCCGGCCTTCGTGGTGGCCTTGGTCGATAGCTCGATCTCCTTGTCGCCGACATAGGCGCGCAGCAGCCAGAACTTGTTGCCTTTGCGCTTGCCGGGCTCGATGAGCTTGATGCCCATGGTCGCTTTCTCCCTTGGATGTCAGATGCCGGATGACGGATGACAGGGACGGGCGCAGCTGACACTCCGCTTGCGTCCCGCAAGGCGGCGATGGGCGTGTGGCACCGCTTCCTTGCCGTCATCCGTCATCCGACATCCGCCCGCCGCGCTGCAGCTCGATCGACACCACGACGGCGTCCGGCTCGCGCGGCGTCAGGCGCAGCGGGCCGAAGCGGCGCTTCGTCTGACGCGCGCGCGCGGCGCGCAGCGCATCGGCCGCATCGCGCG
>CAIXAY010000113.1 GCA_903917505.1 uncultured beta proteobacterium
ATGTTGCGCCAGCGCGGCATCAAGCCGCGCGTCCCGGCGCGCGCCGTTGCCACCCAGGACCACTACGTGCCGACCGACAGTCGCGAGCTTAGCCGCATTTCTGACCCCGAAAAACGCGAAATGGCGAATGCGCTCGAGCGCGACAGCAAATCCGCGGGCATCCGCTTTTTCGGGCTCGACGACCCGCGCCAGGGAATCGTCCACGTCGTGGCGCCCGAGCAGGGATTGAGCCAGCCCGGAATGCTGATTGTTTGCGGCGACAGCCATACCTCGACGCACGGCGCACTCGGTGCGCTTGCTTTTGGCATCGGCGCTTCCGAAGTTGCGCACGTTCTGGCGACGCAAACGATCTGGCAACGCCGCCCGTCGACGTTGCGCATCCGCATCGACGGCCAACTCGCGCCGGGCGTCAGCGCCAAGGACATCATCCTGGCGATCATCGCGCGCATCGGCGCCGCCGGTGCGATCGGCCACGTCATCGAATACGTGGGTTCGGCGATCAGCAGTCTGTCGATCGAAGGCCGGCTGACCATCTGCAATATGTCGATCGAAGCTGGCGCGCGCGCCGGCATGATCGCCCCCGACGATACGACTTTCAACTGGCTCGCCGGCCGGCCCTTCGCGCCGCAGGGCGCATGCTGGGACACGGCACTGGCGCGTTGGCGCGAACTGACGAGCGACGCGATGGCGGCCTTCGACCGCGAGGTATTGATCGACGGCAACGCCTTGGCACCGATGGTGACTTGGGGCAATAGTCCCGAAGATGCGCTGCCGATCGGCGCGCGCATTCCCGAGCCGGCGCTGGCTGCCGACAGCCCGCGCCGCGCCGCGATCGAAAAGACGCTTGCCTATATGGGGCTGACGCCGGGAATGGCGCTCACCGATATCGCCATCGACCATGTCTTCATCGGCTCCTGCACCAACGGCCGCATCGAGGATCTGCGCGCCGCAGCCAGCGTCGTCGCCGGCCGTCGGGTCGCTCCAAACGTCGCGGCCTGGGTCGTCCCGGGGTCGACGCAGGTCAAGCTGCAGGCCGAAGCCGAGGGCCTCGACCGTATTTTCACGGATGCCGGTTTCCAGTGGCGCCACTCCGGTTGCTCGATGTGCCTCGGCACCAACGGCGACCAGGTTGCGCCGGGGCAACGCTGCGCGTCGACCTCGAACCGCAATTTCGTTGGCCGCCAGGGACCGGGATCGCGAACCCACTTGATGAGCCCGCAAATGGCCGCGGCGGCGGCGCTCACCGGGCGCCTGACCGACGTCCGCCAACTGCTCGTCAGGAGATGAACATGGAAGCCTTCAAAGCACTCGAGGCGGTGCTCCTGCCGCTCGCCCAAGCGAACGTCGACACGGACCAAATCGTTCCCGCGTGTTATCTGCAAAAACCGCGCACGGCGCCGTTCGGCGACTTCCTGTTCCACGACTTGCGCTTTTTGAAAGACGGCAGCGAGAATCCGAATTTCATCCTCAACCAGGTGGCCTACCGCGATGCACGCGTCATCGTCGCCGGCAACAACTTCGCTTGCGGTTCGTCGCGCGAGCACGCCGTCTGGGCGCTGTATGATTATGGTTTTCGCGTCGCGATCGCGCCGAGTTTCGGCGACATCTTTTATTCGAACGCACTCAAGAACGGTTTTCTGCCGATTATCCTGCCGAGCATCGTGGTTGCCACGCTGATCAAGGCCGCGCAGACCCTGCCCGGCGCAAAGATTGGCATCGACCTTGCCGCACAGACGGTCAGTGCTCCCGACGGCTCGGTCCACCCATTCGCTATCGATCCTTTTTCCAGGCACTGCCTGCTTGAGGGGCTCGACGAGATCGACTACACCCTGAGTCAGCTTGCCCGGATCACCGCGTTCGAACAGTCGCTCGACGTGTTGTGAGCACTGACACGTTCTTTTACCCATTCATCTACTGAAGGAAGATTCATGAAAATAGCGATCCTGCCCGGCGACGGCGTCGGCAAAGAAGTTACAGCGCAGGCCGTCAAGGTGCTCAAGGCCGTGATGGGCAAGAACGCGCCGATGGAACTGACCGAGGCGCCGATCGGCGGCGCCGGCGTCGAGGCGGCAGGCGACCCACTGCCGGCGGAAACGCTCGATATTGCGCGCCGGGCCGAAGCGATCCTGTTTGGCGCCGCCGGTTTGCCGGGCGACGAAAACATCCCTTACGCGATGCGCCCGGGCGCCAGCCTCTTGCGTCTGCGCAAGGACCTCGGCCTGTTCGCCAACTTCCGGCCGGTGTTCATGTTCCCTGAACTGATTGGCGCATCGACGCTCAAACCCGAGATCGTCGAGGGGCTCGATATCATCATCCTGCGCGAGCTGACCGGCGACGTCTATTTCGGCGAACCGCGCGGCTACCGCGTCCTGGCGAATGGCGAACGCCAGGGATACAACACGATGGTATATAGCGAAAGCGAAGTTGAGCGCATCGCCCACATCGCTTTCCAGACGGCGCGCGGACGCCGCAGCAAGGTCTGTTCAGTCGACAAGGCCAACGTCCTCGAAACGAGCCTGCTCTGGCGCGAAGTGATGACCCGGGTCGGCAAGGAATACGCCGATGTCGAGCTCTCGCACGTCTTCGTCGACGCCGCGGCGATGATGCTGATGCGTGCGCCCAAGCAATTCGACGTGATGGTTACCGGCAATATCTTCGGTGACATCCTGTCCGACTGCGCGGCGATGCTGACCGGTTCGATCGGCATGCTGCCGTCGGCGTCCCTGGCCTTCAACAAGAAAGGGTTGTACGAACCCGTACATGGATCGGCGCCCGACATCGCCGGCAAGAACATCGCCAATCCGGTGGCCGCGATCCTGTCGATGGCGATGATGCTGCGCTACTCGTTTGACCTCGCCGACCACGCTGATCGCGTGCAGCGCGCGGTGGCCGGCGTTCTCGCCGAAGGCTACCGCACGCCGGACATTTTGCAGCCCGGAATGAAGCGCGTCGGCACGAGTGAAATGGGCGATGCGATCGTCGCCATCCTGGCTCGCATGCCGGCCGCTAAATAGCCACGCCGACCTGATCGGCGTCCTGCAAAGAGCGCGGAGAACACCCGGTTTCGTGATCTTGGCGCCCGTTGTTGGTGAACTGTTTTGTTCTTTTATAACGTTGTCGTTCTCAAGAGGCGTGGTTCGCTGAGCCCGCACAAGGAGGTTATATGCCGCTGATACGCAACCCCAAGGATTTTTTAGCCGGATTGTTGTTCATGGCGTTTGGTCTTGCCGCGCTGGTGCTGTCGGGTGACTACACGATCGGCACGGCAGCGCGCATGGGCGCCGGCTATTTTCCACGCGTGCTCGGCATCCTGCTGC
>CAIXAY010000114.1 GCA_903917505.1 uncultured beta proteobacterium
GTTTGGAAAAACTGGACTTCATGTCACCCCTTGAAGCCCGCCAGGCTTATGCCATACGAAAGGCGGCCTGAGTTGCAAAACCGTGTCCAGGAAATGCGAGCCGGTACAACGACAATCCCGGCGAGCAGGGTAAACAGAAAGACGAACTGGACGGCCTGCGCCACTTGCGCAATGATGGCCTGGAGCTGACGCACGATCGCGGCGACATCGACGACGGTCAGGTTGGGAAATTCGCCGACCAGCTGGTTGACGAAATCGGCCTGCGCGGGCGCCAGGTAGAAGCTGGTGATCCAGCTCGCCGGGTAGCCCTGCAGAACCGCCGGTGGCGTGAGCACGAAGAAATTCACGCGCATCGAGTCCCATTCGAGCTTGCGCAGCCCGAGCACCTGCATAGCAACACTTTCGCCGCCGATCGCGAACTCAAGCTGATCGCCCGGCTTCAGACCCAGCGTCGTGGCCAGGCCCTCTTCCACCGAAGCGACGCCATGCCCCTCGTCCGCGGCGTTGAACCAGCGCCCCGACGAGACTGCGTTGCCGGGCGGCAGATCGAGCCGATACGACAGATTAAACTCGCGATCGACGAGCCGCTTGGCGCGCTCGTCCTCGTAACTTGCCGCACTCACTTCCCTGCCGTTAAGCTTGACCAGACGCCCGCGCACCATCGGCGAAAATTCGGCGTTCAGGCCGCGCGCCGCAAACGCGTGGCGCACGCTGTCGAGTTGATCTGGCTGAATATTCACGACGAAGCGGTTCGGGGCCTCGGGCGGTATGGCCCGACGCCAGGCGTCGAGCAGATCGCTGCGCGTCACGGTCAGGAGCAGCAGCGCCGTGAAGCCGATCGCCAGAGCGACGATCTGCACGACGCTCGCCGTCGAGCGCCGTTCGAGGCTGGCCAGCCCGTAACGCCAGCCGATACCACCGTCGCGTCCGTTCGCGCGCCGGCGCGTACCGCCGCGCACCAGCGCCGCGAGCCGAATGGCCAGGCGCGCGACCAGCGCGAATCCGAGCAAGGCTGCCGAGAACCCCCCGAGCACATAGGCGCCGAGGCGAACTTCGCCGGCAACCCAGAACATCAGGCCGGCCAGCACCGCCAGCCCGAGCAGGTAGCCGCCGAGCAGACCGGCGGGCGGCAAGGCGCCGGAAGCGAACTCACGGCGCAGGACACGCAGCGTCGATACCCGCTTGAGTTGCAAGAGCGGCGGCAAGGCGAAACCGAACAACAGCAGCACGCCGACGATGCCGCCCTGCAGCGCCGGCAGGAGCCCGGGCGGCGGCAGCGGCGTCGCCAGCAGCTGGGCCAGCCAGGCATAGAGGACGAAATGCCCGAGATAGCCGAGCACACAGCCTATGGCGGTGGAAAAGAGACCGATCAGCGCGAACTGGCTGACGAAGACGCGCAGCAGAAAACCCTGGGTCGCGCCCAGACAGCGCATCACCGCGCAGGGGTCGAGATGCCGTTGCAGATAGCGGCGCGAGGCCAGCGCGATGGCCACGGCAGCAAGCACAACGGTCAGCAGCGCCGAGAGGCCGAGAAACTTCTGCGCACGATCGAGCACCGCGCGGATTTCCGGGCGGGCGTTCTGGGCGTCTTCGATGCGCTCGCCGTGCGCGAGCGATTTCTCGATGCCGCTGCGAAAAGCCTGCACCGCCGCGACCTCGCCGGCGAGCAGCAAGCGATAGCTGATGCGGCTTCCCGGCTGGACCAGGCCGGTCGCCGCGAGATCGTCGATATGCATCAGCAGGCGCGGCGCGACGCTGAAGAAATTGACGCCGCGGTCGGGTTCCAGCGTAAGGATGGCACCGACGCGCAAAGGCTTCTGCCCGACGCTCAGCGTATCGCCAACGCCTGCCGGCAGCGCCGCAGCCAGGCGTTCGTCGATCCACACCGTTCCCGCTACCGGAATGCCGCTCGCCAGCGCATCCGCGGCGTTGCGCTGCGGCGCGGTGCGCAGGCTGCCGCGCAGCGGGTAGCCCGCGGAAACGGCCTTGATTTCAGCCAGCTGCGCCCGCAGGGCGTCGCTCTGGCCAAGCGAGACCATGCTCGGGAAGGTGCGTGTTTCGGCGACCGCCAGACCGCGCTGGCGCGCCTCGGCGGCGAGTTCGGCCGGCCACGGGTGATCGGCGGTCAGCAGCAGGTCGGCGCCGAGCAGCTGATTGGCTTCGCGTTCGAGCGCCTGGCGCACGCGATCGGCGAAGAAGCCGACGGCGGTCAGCGCCGCCACCGCGATGACCAGCGCGGCGACGAGCAAGCGCAGTTCGCCGGCACGCGCGTCGCGGCGCAAGAGGCGCAGGGCAAAAGGCAGGACGCGTACGCTCATGCGCAAGCGTTCCTAGTCGAGCTCGCGCAAGCGCTCGACCGCCTCTTCGACGCGGCGCACGGCGATCACTTCGATGCCGGCAATCGGATGCTTCGGCTTGTTGGCCAAGGGGACCATGGCGCGCGTGAAGCCGAGCTTGGCGGCTTCCTTGAGGCGCTCCTGGCCGCGCGGCGCCGGGCGGATTTCGCCCGCCAGTCCAACTTCACCAAACACTATAAGTTTAGTCGGTA
>CAIXAY010000115.1 GCA_903917505.1 uncultured beta proteobacterium
GAAATCGGTCGGCGAAGTGATGGCCATCGGGCGCACCTTCCAGGAGTCTTTCCAGAAAGCGCTGCGCGGCCTCGAGGTCGGCGTCGATGGCATGAACCAGCGCACCACCGACCGCGAGGAACTCGAGCGCCAGCTCGGTGAGCCGGGACCCGAGCGCATCTGGTACGTCGGCGATGCTTTCGAGAACAGTTTTTCGCTAGCCGAAGTGCACGCGCTGACCCATATCGATCCGTGGTTTCTCGCCCAGATCGAGGACATCGTGCGCATCGAAATGCAGCTCGACGACATGAGCTTCGCCGAGATCGACGCGGTCACCCTGCGCGGCTTGAAACGCAAGGGCTTCTCCGACCGCCGCCTGGCCAAGCTGCTGAAGATCACCGAGACCGAGGTGCGCAGCCGCCGTTATGCCCTGGGCATTCGCCCGGTCTATAAGCGCGTCGATACCTGCGCCGCCGAATTCTCGACGAGCACCGCCTACATGTACTCGAGCTATGAAGAAGAGTGCGAGGCCAAGCCGAGCGACCGCAAGAAGATCATGGTGCTCGGCGGCGGCCCGAACCGCATCGGCCAGGGCATCGAGTTCGACTACTGCTGCGTGCATGCCGCGCTCGCGCTGCGCGAGGACGGTTATGAAACCATCATGGTCAATTGCAATCCGGAGACGGTGTCCACCGATTACGACATCTCCGACCGCCTCTATTTCGAGCCGCTGACGCTCGAAGACGTGCTCGAGATCGTCGCCGTCGAAAAGCCGGTCGGGGTCATCGTCCAGTTCGGCGGCCAGACGCCGCTGAAACTCGCGCGCGACCTCGAGGCCAACGGCGTGCCGATCATCGGCACCAGCCCGGACATGATAGACGCCGCCGAAGACCGCGAGCGCTTCCAGAAACTGCTGCAGGAGCTGGGCTTGAAGCAGCCGGCCAACCGCACCGCGCGCACCGAGGCCGACGCGCTGCGCCTGGCCGAGGAAATCGGCTACCCGCTGGTCGTTCGCCCGTCCTACGTGCTCGGTGGCCGCGCCATGGAAATCGTGCACGAGGCACGCGACCTCGAGCGCTACATGCGCGAGGCGGTCAAGGTGTCGAACGATTCGCCGGTGCTGCTCGACCGTTTCCTCAACGACGCCATCGAAGTCGATGTCGATGCGCTCTCGGACGGCGAGCAGGTGATCATCGGCGGGGTCATGGAGCACATCGAGCAGGCCGGCGTGCATTCGGGCGATTCGGCGTGCTCGCTGCCGCCGTATTCGCTGTCGCCCCAGGTGCAGGACGAGATGCGCCGGCAGACCAAGCTGATGGCCAAGGGGCTCAATGTCTGCGGCCTGATGAACGTGCAGTTCGCCATCCAGAACGACGTCGTCTATGTGCTCGAAGTCAATCCGCGCGCCTCGCGCACCGTGCCTTTCGTTTCCAAGGCCACCGGCCTGCAGCTGGCGAAAATCGCCGCGCGCTGCATGGCCGGCCAGTCGCTGGCGAGCCAGGGGGTGAGCCGGGAGATTATTCCCCCGTACTTCTCGGTCAAGGAAGCGGTCTTCCCGTTCAACAAGTTCCCCGGCATCGATACGATTCTCGGGCCGGAAATGAAATCGACCGGCGAGGTCATGGGGGTCGGCCGGACTTTCGAGGAAGCTTTCGTCAAGAGCCAGATGGCGGCCAACGTGAAACTTCCGGTCGCCGGCAAGGTCTTTATCAGCGTCAAGGATTCGGACAAGACCAAGGTTGTCGAAATCGCCCGTGATTTGCACGCGGCGGGATTTTCGATCATTGCCACGCGCGGCACGGCATCGGTGATATCCCGGGCGGGTATTCCCGTGGCGACGGTCAACAAGGTCATCGAAGGACGCCCGCATATCGTCGACATGATCAAGAACAAGGAAATTTCGCTGATCATCAATACTGCGGACGAGAAACGGCAGGCGATCAACGATTCGCGCTCGATCCGGACTTCCGGATTGGCGGCCCGGGTCACGATGTACACGACGGTATGGGGCGCCGAAGCCGCTGCCGTCGGGATCAAGAGTCGCGGTGAACTGATGGTGTATTCGATCCAGGCTTTGCACGCACAATTGCATTGAACAAGCCGCGAACCGCCGGAGCAGCCTGGCCAGGCTGCCGGCGGTTTTGCTTTGGCAGCGAACCGAGAGAGCTATGACATGAGCAAGATACCCCTGACAGTCAACGGTGCAGAGAAACTGCGTGCCGAACTGCAACAGCTGAAAGCGGTCGAGCGGCCCAAGGTGATTGCCGCGATCGCCGAAGCGCGCTCGCACGGCGATCTTTCGGAAAATGCCGAATATGAGGCGGCCAAGGAGCGGCAGGGTTTCGTCGAAGGGCGCATCAAGGAGATCGACAGCAAGATGGCCAACGCCCAGATCATCGACCCCAAGCTGCTCGACGCCGACGGCCGCTGCGTTTTTGGCGCAACGCTCGACCTTGAAGACCAGGATTCCGGTGCGCAGGTCTGCTACCAGATCGTCGGCGAGGATGAAGCCGATATCAAGGCCGGGAAAATTTCGGTCAATTCGCCGATCGCCCGCGCGCTGATCGGCAAGTTCGCCGGCGACATCGCCCAGGTGCAGGCGCCGGGCGGCTTGCGCGAGTACGAAGTGCTGGACGTCCGCTACGAGTGAGGCGCAAGCGGCAGGCGCCGCCAACGCGCGGTCTTCAGGCGGGCGTTCCGCCCTGGAAGCTGCGCTTGGTGCGGCGCGGTTCGTTGCGGCCGCGCCGCGGTTTCGCGGCCTTGGCTGCCGGCGACGGGCGCCAGATGACCAGCAGCTTGCCGATGTGCTGCACCGGCGCCGCGCCCAGCTGTTCGCAGATGGCCGCCAGATACTCTTCACGCACCGCGCGCGCATCGTTGAAGACGCGGATCTTGATCAGTTCGTGGCTGTCGAGGCTGGTGGCGATTTCATGCATGACGGATTCGGATAGCCCGTTCTGGCTGATCGCCACGACGGGATTCAGGGCGTGCGCGCGGGCGCGCAGCGCGCGCCGTTCATCGGCGGTAATATCAAGCATTCAGTAAGCCTTCGCAAAGAACGCATTTTACCGAAATTCAGGACGATGAAACGAACGAGAACGAGTAATGCGTGGTTGCGCGAACATGTCAACGACCCTTACGTGCAGCGCGCCAAGGCGGAAGGCTATCGCTCGCGCGCTTCTTTCAAGCTGATGGAAATCGACGACAAGGATCACCTGATCCGCAGCGGCGAGGTCGTCGTGGACCTCGGTGCGACGCCCGGCGGCTGGTCGCAGGTCGCCGCCAAACGCCTGCAGGGCAAGGGCTGCGTCATTGCGCTCGACCTGCTGGAGATGGAGCCGCTGCGCGGCGTCAGCTTCATCCAGGGCGACTTTCGCGAAGAGAATGTGTTGCAGGAACTGGAAACCTTGCTTGCCGGCCGCAAGGTGGGGCTTGTGCTTTCGGATATGGCACCCAATATGTCAGGCATACTCGTCTCCGACCAGGCGCGAGTCATGCATCTTGCGGAGCTGGCGCTGGCCTTTTCGCGGCAATGGCTGAAACCCGACGGAGCGTTTCTGGTCAAAGTTTTCCAGGGTCATGGTTATGACGACTTCGTGCGTGAAATGAAAAGCAGCGTCAACACCTTCGCCACGCGCAAGCCGGATGCTTCCCGCGATCGCAGTCCCGAGGTCTATCTGCTCGGCAGACGGCCGAAGGCCGGCAGCGCCGCAAGCGGCGGAGAAGGTTTAGAATGAGGTTTTGGCGCACCACCCATCCTTTCAGGAATTTCCTGGGGAGCAACGGAGAAGACAGCATTGAATAACATGTTCAAGAATATGGCCGTGTGGCTGGTGATCGGTCTGGTCCTGATGGCCGTATTCAACCAGTTCAATACGCGCCAGGTCGCACAGCCGACGATGGAGTACTCGCAGTTCATGGAGGAAGTCCAGTACGGCTCGATCTCCAAGGTGGTGATCGAAGGGCGCCTGCTCAAGGCGACCACCAGCGACGGGCGCAAGGTGACCTCCTACGCGCCGCCCGACCTGTGGATGGTTTCCGACCTGCTCAAGTATGGCGTCAAGATCGAAGCCAAGCCGGAGGAGGAACAGTCCTTCCTGATGAACATTTTCGTCAGCTGGTTCCCGATGCTGCTCTTGATCGGCGTCTGGGTGTTCTTCATGCGCCAGATGCAGGGCGGCGGCCGCGGCGGCGCTTTCTCGTTCGGCA
>CAIXAY010000116.1 GCA_903917505.1 uncultured beta proteobacterium
GATGTCCAGAAGAGAAATGATCTTAGTTCGCGCCACAAGAGCGGGATAGAGTTCCATGGTATGCGAGAAGGATTCCTTCAAGGATCCATCGATGCGATAACGAATACGGAATTCTTTCTCGTAGGGTTCGAAGTGGATGTCCGACGCGCCGTCGTTGATCGCATCGAGCAGCATCTTCTGGATGAAGCGGACCACCGGCGCGTCATCGACTTCGAGGCTCGATGCGTCGTCGGTTTTCTCGACGGCGTCTTCGTCGGCGAATTCGAGATTGATGTCTTCGCTGGTCAGGTTCTTGAGGACGTCCTCGGTCGATTCCGAAAGCTTGGCCACCAGCGGCGCGAGCAGGCTCTCGTCGACGATGACCGGGTCGACCGCCATGCCGGTCTGAAAGCGAATCTCGTCGAGGGCGCGCAGATTGGTCGGGTCGGCGATGCCAACCGACAGGCGGTTGCCGCGTTTGTGCAGCGGAACGACGCGGTGCGAGGCAATCAGCTTGCGATCGATTGCGCTTTTCTGGATATGCTCCTCGCCGAAGGCGGCAAGGTCGAGCAGCGGATAGCCGAAGGTGTCGGAGGCAAAACGCGCGATGTCGCGCGAACTGGCCTTGCGGCTGCTGACCAGCTGTTCGATGAACGAAGTCTTCGTGGCGGCGGCCTGCGACAGCAAGGCCTCGGCCTCGGCCTCCTTGATCCGGCCGGCCTGGACGAGGGCGCGCGCGAGGCCGCTAAGCGATGACTGTTGCGGATTGGCTGCCATAATCCTCTAAACGACAATGGAATGCGTCGGTGTACGACAAGCGCAACGACTGCACGAAGTATGTCAGATCGATGATGCATTGTGTCGGCGCGTTTGTAAATACGCGTATGCCGGTATCCGGGCCCCGAACGGCGTGCCTGGCCGGGGTGGGGCGTGTCGAGGCGGGAAGCGTGGCCACGGGGCTAGAGGCGACCGAGCAGGACTTCGGAGACGAAGCGGCTGCCGATATAGGCCAGCAGCAGCAAGACAAAACCGGCCAGCGTCCAGCGCAGGGCGATCCGCCCGCGCCAGCCGTAAGCGTGGCGCCCGACCAGCAAGGCCGCGAAAATGGCCCACGAGGCGAAAGCAAAAAGGGTCTTGTGCTCAAAGAACAGGGCGCGGTCGAAAATGGCTTCCGAGAACAGGATGCCGCTCACCAGCGCGACCGTCAGCAGCGAAAACGCAATGGTGATCATGCGGAACAGCACGGCTTCCATGGTCAGCAGCGGTGGGAAACTGGCGAGCGACTTGCTGAGTTTTCGGTCGTGCAGCCTGCGTTCGGCCAGGCTCATGAAAATGGCATGCAACGCGGACAGCGTAAACAGGCTGTAGGCCAGCATGGCCGTCGTGAAATGCAGCTTGAAGCCCCAGGCGTCGGCATGCGCGATCACGCGTACCTGCGGGAAGACCAGCGGCAGCACGGCGCACACTGCCGCGAGCGGCAGGACCATCGGTTGCAGGCCGTCCATCGGCGAGCGGAAGCCTTCCAGCCAGTAGATCAGGACGGCCAGCCAGAGCATCAGCGACAGCGCGAAACTGAACGAGAAGCGCATGCCGCTCGCGCCGAACAGGCCGTCGTACAGGCCGATGCCCTGAATCGCCAGGGCCAGGGCGATCGCTCCGCGTTCCCAGGCTTGCATCGGCAGCGCGGCGATGCCGCGGTCGCCATGGCCACTTTCGCGCCAGCGCGTATGCCAGAAATGCCACCCCAGCGCCGCATAAAGCAGGCAGGACGCGAGCGCGGGCAGAAGCTGCAGTAGAATATCCGACATTTTTGAAGTCTACACCAAGCCGGAAGCCAAATGCTCGATAACCTGACCCAACGCCTTGCCCGCGTTATGAAAACGCTGCGCGGTGAAGCGCGACTGACCGAGGAAAATATCGCCGAGGCGCTGCGCGAGGTGCGGCTCGCCCTACTCGAAGCCGACGTCGCGCTGCCCGCGATCAAGGCCTTGATCGCCGCCGTCAAGGAAAAAGCCCTGGGCGAAGAAGTGATCGGTTCCTTGAGCCCGGGCCAGGCGCTGATCGGGGTCGTGCATCGCGAGTTGACGCGGCTGATGGGCGAAGCGCACGACGGCCTCAACCTGGCCACCCAGCCGCCGGCGATCGTCCTGATTGCCGGCTTGCAGGGTGCCGGCAAGACGACGACGGTCGGCAAGCTGGCCAAAATGCTGCGCGAGACGCAGAAGAAAAAGGTGCTGGTCGTCTCCTGCGACGTCTACCGTCCGGCGGCGATCGCGCAGTTGCAGACGGTCGCCGCGCAGGCCGGCGCCGATTTCTTTCCCTCGGCGCTGGACGAGAAGCCGGTTGATATCGCGCGTAGTGCCGTCGACTGGGCCAAGCGCCACTACCACGACGTGCTGCTCGTCGATACGGCCGGACGGCTGTCGATCGACGCGGCGATGATGCAGGAGATCGCCGAACTGCACGCGGCGCTCAAGCCGATCGAAACCCTGTTCGTCGTCGACGCCATGCAGGGCCAGGATGCGATCAACACGGCCAAGGCGTTCAGCGAGGCCTTGCCGCTGACCGGCATCATCCTCACCAAGCTCGACGGCGATGCGCGCGGCGGCGCGGCGCTTTCGGTGCGGCATGTGACCGGCCGGCCGATCAAGTACGCCGGCGTCGGCGAGAAACTGTCGGGGCTCGAGGCCTTCCACCCCGAGCGCATGGCTTCGCGCATCCTCGGCATGGGCGACGTGCTGTCGCTGATCGAAGACGCGAAGAAAGGAATCAACGAGCAGCAGGCGGTCGAATTCGCCAAGAAAATGAAGTCGGGCAAGGGCTTCGACCTTTCCGACTTCAAGGAGCAGATCGGCCAGATGCGCAAGATGGGCGGCATCTCGTCGATGATGGACAAGTTGCCGGCGCAGTTCGCCCAGGCCGCAAGCCAGATGCCGGCGGGCGGCGAAGAAAAGACGATAGGCCGCATCGAAGGCATCATCAATTCGATGACCCCGGCCGAGCGCAGCAAGCCCGAGTTGCTCAAGGCCTCGCGCAAGCGCCGCATCGCCGCCGGCGCCGGCGTTCAGGTGCAGGAAGTCAATCGCCTGCTCAAGCAGTTCGAGCAGACGCAGAAAATGATGAAGCAGTTCTCCAAAGGCGGCATGGCCAAGCTGATGCGCGGAATGAAGGGGATGCTGCCGGGAATGCGTTGAACGCGCTAATTGCCCGCGGCGATGCGCTTGCTCGTGTAGGCCCAGCGTTTCTGCCAGGCGTCGCGCACGAGGTTCGGGTATTCCGCCTGTCCGAGGCTGCCGTTGTAGCGGCCGAGCGCGCGGTAGAGGTCGCCTTTTTCGATATCCAGGTAGTAGCGCAGGATGGTGCAGCCGTAGCGCAGATTGGTGCGCAGATGAAAGAGGTTGTCATCGCTGCGGCCGATGAGCTTGACCCAGAACGGCATGACCTGCATGAAACCGCGGGCGCCCGCCGACGAGACGGCGTACTTCTTGAAACCGCTCTCGACCTGGATCAGCCCGAGCACCAGCTGTGGATCGAGCCCGGCGCGGGTGGCTTCGTAGTGGACTGCGCGTAGCAGTTCGAGCCGGCTTTCGCGATCGGCGACGCGCTTTTGCAGGCGCAGCGACATTTCACTCAGCCAGTCGACGGCATCCATCGAGTCGAGAAAAGAGCTTTTCGGCGGCGCCTGGTCGGAAATGGCATGCGACAGCGCGGCCTGCACGCTGGCCGATAGCGGCTCGTAGATTTGTGCGCCGGCAAAGGCGGCGCAAGGCAAGAGCAGCGCCAGGAGCAGCGCTAGCCGCCGCACACCTTGCTCCGCAGGAAGCTGCCGATTTCGGCGAGCGGGACCATCTGCACTTCGGCATCGGTGCGGCCCTTGTACTCGAGCTTGCCTTCGCTGAGGCCCCGTTCGCCAACGACGACGCGATGCGGGATGCCGATCAGTTCCATCTCCGCGAACATCACGCCGGGGCGCTCGTTGCGGTCGTCGAGCAGGACGTCGACGCCGTCCGCCTTGAGCTCGGCGTAGAGGCTGTCGGCGGCTGCCTTGACCGTCGCGCTCTTGGCGTAGCCCATCGGAACGATGCACACCGCGAAAGGCGCGATTGCCGCCGGGAAGACGATGCCGCGCTCGTCATGGCACTGTTCGATGGCGGCGCCGACGATGCGCGAGACGCCGATGCCGTAACAGCCCATCTCCATGGTCTGGCTCTGGCCGCTCTCGTCGAGGAAGGTGCATTTGAGCGCTTCCGCATACTTCGTGCGCAGCTGGAAAATGTGTCCGACCTCGATGCCGCGACAGACTTCGAGCTTGCCCTTGCCGTCCGGCGAGGGATCGCCGGCGACGACATTGCGCAGGTCGGCAACGGCAAGGGGTTCCGCGAGGTCGCGTCCAAAGTTGACGTCGGTCAGGTGAAATCCCTCGACATTGGCGCCGCAGACGAAATCGCTCATTACGGCCACGCTGCGATCGGCGAACACGGCGATGTCGCCAGTTCCCACCGGGCCGATGTAACCGGGTTTGCAGCCGAGCGCGGCAACGATCTCGTCGTCGCGCGCGAAGCGGAATTCGCCGACCACTTTCTGCGCCTTGACTTCGTTGAGGTCATGATCGCCGCGCAGCAGCAGCAGCGCGAAGGCGGGAGAGCCGGCTTCGGCCCGGTCGCGCATGACGGCGATGGCCTTGACCATTTGCGTGATCGGCAGCCCGAGAAACGCGGCGACATCTTCGCACTTGACCTTGCCCGGCGTCGCCACCCTGGCCATCGCGGCGCCGGCGGCGGCACGGCTGAACGACGGCGCCAGCGCTTCGGCCAGTTCGACATTGGCCGCGAAATCGGAGGCCGGACAGTAGGCCAGCGCGTCTTCTCCGGAGTCCGCGAGGACGTGAAACTCGTGCGACCCGGTGCCGCCAATCGACCCGGTGTCGGCGGCGACGGCGCGGAATTTCAGGCCGAGGCGAGTAAAGATCCGCGAATAGGTGGCGAACATATTCGCGTACTCGCGCTGCAGGTCAGCGAAGCTCACGTGGAAGGAATAGCCGTCCTTCATCAGGAACTCGCGGCCGCGCATGACGCCGAAGCGCGGGCGAATCTCGTCGCGAAACTTCATTTGCACCTGGTAGAAATGCAGCGGCAGCTGGCGATAGCTTTTCACTTCCTTGCGCACCACGTCGGTGATGACTTCCTCGTGTGTCGGGCCGATGACGAAATCGCGCTGATGCCGGTCCTTGAAGCGCAGCAACTCGGGACCGTATTTTTCCCAGCGCCCCGATTCCTGCCACAACTCGGCCGGCTGCACCGCCGGCATCGACAGTTCAATGGCGCCGGC
>CAIXAY010000117.1 GCA_903917505.1 uncultured beta proteobacterium
CATTGCATTACTGCCCTTGACATCAGCATCAACCGGCTGAACCGACCCCGTCATTCCGGCGCAAGCGGGAATGACGGGTTTAATTTGCGCGCGGCTTGCGTATGGGGCGGCCCGGCGCCGGATCTTCCATGCCGAAATCGGCGAGCAGCTTTTGCACGTCGCTCTCGCCGATTTCCAGGACGTGGCCGCGCTTGAGTTGCGGCGGCAGGACGAAGGGGCCGTAGCGCACGCGCATCAACCGGCTGACCACCGCGCCGACCGCTTCGAACAAGCGGCGCACCTCGCGGTTGCGCCCCTCGAACAGCGACACCCGGTACCAGTGGTTGGCGCCCTCGCCACCCGCTTCCTGCAGGGTGGTGAATTGCGCCAGGCCGTCTTCGAGTTCGATGCCGTCGAGCAGGCGCTGGCGGGCTTCGGTGCCGAGGTCGCCGAGGATGCGCACGGCGTATTCGCGCACCAGGTTGTAGCGCGGGTGCATCAGCCGGTTGGCCAGTTCGCCCGAGGTGGTGAACAGCAAGAGGCCGCTGGTATTGAAATCGAGCCGGCCGACCGCGACCCAGCGCCCGCCCGACATGCGCGGCAGCGAGGTGAAGACATTGGGCCGGTGCTCGGGGTCGTCGCGCGAAACGATCTCGCCTTCGGGCTTGTGATAGATGATGACGCGCGGCAGGCGGTTGGAGAATTTCAGATGCACGAGCTTGCCCTTGACCTTGATGCGGTCGCCGGGGCTTGCCGACTGGCCGGTCTGTGCGACCTGGCCATTGACCTGGATGTGGCCGCCGGCGATCAATTCCTCCATCTCGCGGCGCGAGCCGATGCCGCTTTGCGCGAGCAGCTTGTGCAGGCGTTCCGGTTTTCCCGGCACGATATCGTGCCGGCCGCGCTTGGTGCGCTCGGGTGGCGCCGACGCACGGCGGGCCTTGGGCTCGACGGCGCCCGCTTCGTCCAGCGCCGGATCCAGCGGCGTCGGCGCCGGCTCGCGACTGGCGCCGGCGCGCGATCGCCGCACTGCGCCGGCAGCATCGCGAGGCGGCGGGCCGCTCGGCGGGCGGAATGGAGTCTTACGGGGTTTCTTGGGCATCTTCGAGTTCCAGCGTCTGGTTCATCATTTCGAGCGGTGGCAACTCGGTCACACTGCGCAAGCCGAGGTCGTCGAGGAATTTCTTGGTCGTTGCCAGCAGCGCCGGGCGCCCCGGCGTATCGCGATGGCCGACGACGTCGACCCAGCCGCGCTCTTCGAGCACCCGGATGATCTGCGTCGCCACCGTCACGCCGCGAATATCCTCGATGTCGCCGCGCGTCACCGGTTGCCGGTAGGCGATGATGGCCAGCGTCTCGAGCACGGCGCGCGAATATTTCGGCGGTTTCTCGGGACTCAAGCGTTCGAGGTAAGGCAGGTATTGCGCGCGCGTGCGGAAACGCCAGCCGCTCGCCAGCTGCACGAGTTCGAGCGGCCGCTCGGCCCATTCGCCGCGCAGTTCATCGAGCAGCACGCGCAGCACGTCGGCGCCGATTTCCTCGGCAAAGGCTTTTCTCAGCTCGGCGAGCGACAGCGGCTGCTGCGCACTGAGCAGGACCGCTTCGAGGATGCGCTTCAATTCGCCGGTATTATCCGGCGGACTTTGCATCGCGATCGATGTCGCCTGGATCTCCGGCGTCGATTCCGTTGTCGATTCCGCGATCGATTCCGGCGTCGATTCCGGCGTCGATTCCGGGATCGAATCCAGCTTCGTGTCCGGACTCGTCTTCGGATCCGGGATCGGTTCTGCGTTCAGGTTTGTGTTCGCTTCGTCCATCGGCCAACCTCACGTAAATCGGGGCGAATGCCTCGGTCTGTGTCATTTCGAGCAGATGCTCGCGCGCCAGCTCGAGCATCGCCAGAAAGTGCACGACCAGCACCGGCGCCCCCAGTGTCGGATCAAACATATCAACGAAATCGACAAAGCCGCCGGCCTTGCGCAACTGGCGCAGGATCATGCCCATGTGCTCGCGCACCGACAGTTCCTCGCGCTCGATCAGGTGGTGCGTGTGCAGCCTGGCCTGGCGCAGGATGGCGTCCCAGGCCCGTTGCAAGTCTTCGGCGCGCACCTCGGGCAGGCGTTCGAGCATGGACTTCTCGACCCAGGCCTGCGCCCACTCGAAATCGCGCTCGGCCTGCGGCAGCTGGTCGAGGCGGCGTCCGGCCAGCTTCATCTGCTCGTATTCGACAAGCCGGCGAACCAGCTCGGCGCGCGGGTCGTTGGCATCGTCGCCCTCGAGCACCCGCGGCTTGGGCAGCAGCATGCGCGACTTGATCTCGATCAGCATCGCCGCCATCACCAGATAGTCGGCGGCAAGCTCGAGGTTGTGCGTGCGCATGGCCTCGACGTAGGTCAGGTACTGCACGGTCAGCGGCGCCATCGGAATGTCGAGGACATTGACGTTGGCCTTGCGGATCAGGTAGAGCAGCAGGTCGAGCGGCCCTTCGAAGGCGTCGAGCATGACCGCCATGGCGTCCGGCGGGATGTAGAGGTCGAGCGGCAGCTGCTGCATCGGCTCGCCATAGATCCGGGCGAGCGGCGCTGCCGCTTCGGTCCACGGTTCGGCGGCTTGTCCGATGTCGGCGATATCGCTCATCGTCTTAACTGTAGTTCAATCCCATCGCCGTGCGCACGTCGCGCATGGTTTCCTGCGCCAGTTTACGCGCCTTGTCGTTGCCCTCGGCAATGATGGCGCGCACCAGCCGCGGGTCGTCGAGGTAGGTCCGGGCGCGCTCGCGCATCGGCGCCTGTTCGGCGAGGATGCCGTCGATCACCGGCTGCTTGCACTCGAGGCAGCCGATGCCGGCGCTCTTGCAGCCTTTCTGCACCCAATCGCGACAGGCGTCATCGGAATAAACCTGATGCAGTTGCCAGACCGGGCACTTCTCCGGGTCACCCGGGTCGGTGCGCCGCACGCGCGCCGGGTCGGTCGGCATGCGCCGGATCTTTTGCGTCACCGAGGCTTCGTCCTCGCGCAGCGTGATCGTGTTGTTGTACGACTTCGACATTTTCTGCCCGTCGAGGCCGGGCATCTTCGAAGCGGCGGTGAGCAGCGCGCCGGGTTCGACGAGGATCATTTTTCCGGTGCCTTCGAGATAGCCCGAGAGGCGCTCGCGATCGACCAATGACAGGCTCGCCGCCGCAGCGATCAGCGCCTTCCCGTGCGCTATGGCGCCGGCATCGCCGTCCTGCTGGAAGTGCGTGCGCAACTGCTCGAAACGGCGGGCGTTCTTGCTGCCCAGTTTCTTCACCGCTTCTTTCGCCTTTTCCTCGAAGCCCGGTTCGCGGCCGTAGAGGTGGTTGAAGCGGCGCGCGATCTCGCGCGAGAACTCGATGTGCGGCACCTGGTCCTCGCCGACCGGCACCTGGTCGGCGCGATAGATCAGGATGTCGGCCGATTGCAGCAGCGGGTAGCCGAGAAAGCCGTAGGTCGACAAGTCTTTGCTGGCGAGCTTTTCCTGCTGGTCCTTGTAGGTCGGCACGCGTTCGAGCCAACCGAGCGGCGTCATCATCGACAGCAAGAGATGCAGCTCGGCGTGCTCGGGCACCTGCGACTGGATGAACAGCGTCGCCCTGGCCGGATCGATGCCGGCCGCCAGCCAGTCGATGACCATGTCCCAGGTCGCTTTCTCGATGCCCTGCGGGTCGTCGTACTGGGTGGTCAGCGCGTGCCAGTCGGCGACGAAGAAGAGGCAGGGGTAGGTATTCTGCAATTCGACCCAGTTCTTCAGCACGCCGTGATAGTGGCCGAGGTGCAGGCTGCCGGTCGGGCGCATGCCGGAAAGGACTCGTTGTGCGTACATAAGTGTCTTAATTCAGTTGAAATAAAATGACGATCAGGTTCTTGAGCATGCCGACGAGCGGCCCGAGGATATCGCTCAGAATACCGGTAAACATCAGCAGCAGCAGAATCGGAAAGCCCCAGCGCTCGAGCTGCGCGAACTTCCAGGCCAAGGGGTGCGGCAACAGGCTGACGGCGATGCGCCCGCCGTCGAGCGGCGGCAGCGGCAGGAGGTTCAAGACCATCAGCACCAGATTGACTTCGATCCCGGTCAGGCTCATTTCGGCGAGCGGCCGGCTGTATTCCATCAGCGGCAGCGTCAGCAGCAGCTTGAGCATGCCGGTCCACAGCAGGGCCATCAGCAGGTTGACCGCCGGCCCGGCGAGCGCGACCCAGAGCATTTCGCGCTTGGGGTGGCGCAGGCGGCCGAAATCGACCGGCACCGGCTTGGCCCAGCCGAAGAGCATGGCGCTGCCGGCCGCCAGATAGCTCGTCGCCAGGATCAGCGCGGGGACCAGCAGGGTTCCGACCGGATCGATGTGGCGCAGCGGATTCAGGCTGATGCGTCCGGCCAGCCAGGCCGTCGGGTCGCCGAAATGGCGCGCCACGTAGCCGTGCGCCGCCTCGTGCAGCGTGATCGCGAAGATCACCGGCGGCGCGGCGATGACGATGTTGGTGATCAGCGTCGACAGGCTGCTCATGGCGCCGCCAGGCCGAAAGGCTCGAGCGCCCCGCGCCCGGCGCGCACCAGCACCGGCGGCAGGTCGGTCAGGTCGATAACGGTGGTCGGCACCGGTCCGCAGTAACCGCCGTCGAGGATGAGCGCCAGGGCGTCGTCGAGCCGGTCCTGGATCTCCCAGCCTTCGCCGAGCGGCGCTTCGTCGCCGGGCAAGTGCAGCGTCGAGGTCAGCAGGGGTTCGCCGAATTCGGCGAGCAGCGCCAGCGCGACCTTGTGGTTCGGCACGCGCAGGCCGATGGTCTTGCGCTTGGGATGCAGCACGCGCCGCGGCAACTCCTTGGTGCCCTCGAGGATGAAGGTGTAGCTGCCCGGCGTCGTCGCCTTGAGCAGCCGGTACTGGGCGTTATCGACGCGGGCGAACTGGGCGATCTCGGAGAGGTCGCGGCACATCAGCGTTAGGTGGTGGCGCTCGTCGACGGCGCGGATGTGGCGGATGCGCTCGACCGCATCCTTGTCGCCGAGACAGCAGGCGAGCGCGTAGCAGCAATCGGTCGGAATGGCCAGCACGCCGCCTTCGCGCAACTCGTCGGCGGCGCGCGCCAAGAGGCGCGGCTGCGGATCGTCGGGATGGATGGCGAGGTAGCGGGCCATGCTCAGAAGGCTTCCCAGACCGGCGTCAGCCCGGCCGGCAGCGGCGCGAGCTGGCCGATGTCGATATAGCTCTCGCCCGGCCCGTGAAAATCCGAGCCGCAGGAGGCGAGGAATCCGTACTCTTTGGCCAGGCGGGCGAACAAGGTGACCGTGGCCGCCGAATGGCTGCCCGAAACGACCTCGATCGCCCGGCCGCCGAGGCTCTTGAACTCGTCGAGGAAGGTGTGCAGCTCGGGCCGCGAGAGCTTGTAGCGGCCCGGATGCGCGACCGCCGCGATGCCGCCGGCGCCGTGGATCCAGCCGAGCGCCTCGGCGAGCGTCGCCCACTGGTGCTCGACATAGCCCGGCCGCCCCGGCACGATGTAGGATTCGAAAACGCTGCGCACGTCCTTGCATATGCCGATCTCGACGAGATAGCGGGCGAAATGCGAACGGCTGATCAAATGCGGGTTTTCGGCGTGGCGCATGGCGCCTTCGAAAGTCCCCTCGATGCCGATCTTCTCGAGCGCCGCCGCCATGCGCTGCGCGCGCCCGACGCGTCCGGAACGGATGGACAGCAGACCGGCGTTGAGCGCGGCGTCGGCCTCGGCAAAGGCGAAGCCGAGCACGTGAATCTGCAGGCCGCCCCATTCGATCGAGATCTCGACGCCGTTGATGAAGCGCATCCCGACCTCGTCGGCGACCACGCGCGCGCCAGCCAGACCGGAAATGTCATCGTGGTCGGTCAGCGCCAGGATATCGACATGATTCTGCACAGCGCGGCGCGCTACCTCCGCGGCCGGCAACAGCCCGTCCGAAGCGTTGGAATGACAATGAAGATCGACGTTGAGCAAGGCAGGCAGCCGTGAAAAACTAAGCTGTCGATCATAACACAGTGGCCGGGCCGGCCTGCGACGCAGGCCGGCGATGGAATCGCGGATTGCCACCAATCCGACTTGCGGCCCTCGCCCTCCTCGCGCTATAGTTCGCCCCGCAAACGGGAGAGTGTGGGAACTGCTGCAATGCCGCTCCCGCCGCCGAAGGCGCAATCCACCCGGAAACGCTCAGGCAAAAGGACCGTTTGTGTACTGAACTCTGGAGAGCGGCGCTTGCCGACAAGCGCCCACCGATGGGGCAACGCGACCGGCAGCTGCAGCCGCCGCGATAATCTCTCAGGTATCAAGGACAGGGGGGTGAACTCATGATGCATCGTGGGTTCGCCCTTTTTTTGTTTCTGGAAAACGTTTCAACACCTTCCGACAAGGGATTGACATGACACAGAAAACTGTCCTCAACGAGGCGCATCGCCGGCTCGGCGCCAAGATGGTCGATTTCGGCGGCTGGGACATGCCGCTGCACTACGGTTCGCAGATCGACGAGCATCACGCGGTGCGCCGCGACTGCGGCATGTTCGACGTCTCGCACATGTGCGCCCTCGACGTTGCCGGCCCCGCCGCCAGGGCTTTCCTGCTGCGCCTGATCGCCAACAATGTCGACAAGCTCAAGCTGCCCGGCAAGGCGCTCTACAGCGCCATGCTCAATGAAGCGGGCGGCGTCGTCGATGACCTTATCGTCTATTTCATCGCCGACGCGCAATATCGCATCGTCATCAACGCCGGCACGGCCGAGAAGGATCTGGCGTGGATGCGCGCGCGCCTCGCCGATTGGCAGCGCGAAGGTCCTTGCGAAGTGGCGATCATCCCGCGCCGCGACCTGGCGATGATCGCCGTCCAGGGCCCGCAGGCCCGGGCGAAAGTGTGGCAGGTCCTGCCGCAGGCGCGCGCGGCGAGCGAGCCGCTCAAACCCTTCTTCGCGGTCAATGTCGGTGATTATTTCATCGCCAGCACCGGCTACACCGGCGAGGACGGTTACGAAATCACCCTGCCGGCGAGCCAGGCCGAAGCGCTGTGGCAGGCGCTGCTCGACGCCGGCGTCAGGCCGATCGGCCTCGGTGCGCGCGACACGCTGCGCCTCGAAGCCGGCATGAACCTCTACGGACAGGACATGGACGAGCAGGTCTCGCCGCTCGACGCGGGCCTCGCGTGGACGGTCGACCTCGTCGCGCCGCGCGACTTCGTCGGCAAGGCCGCCCTGCTCGCGCGGGGCCGGAAGACGCAGTTTCTCGGACTGCTGCTGCTCGACAAGGGGGTGCTGCGTGCCCACCAGAAGGTCAGCACCGCGCAAGGCGCAGGGGAAATCACCAGCGGCAGCTACTCGCCGACCCTGCTGCAGTCGATCGCCCTGGCCCGCCTGCCGCTCGGCGTCGCGATCGGCCACACGGTCAAGGTCGAAATCCGCGACAAGCAACTCGCCGCCAAGGTCGTCAAGCCCTGCTTCGTGCGCAAGGGCCAGACCTTGGTATAAACGCGTTAATTAACCACAACGAACACAACGGGCACAACGAGAACCAAACTCAAATTATTTGTTTACGTTGTGCCCGTTGTGCCCGTTGTGGTTAAACCTTTTTTTCAACTTCTCTAGGAGCCGCCATGAACGTTCCCGCCAATCTCAAATACACGAAGAGCCACGAATGGGTGCGCGCCGAAACTGACGGAACGGTCACGGTCGGCATCACCGATCACGCGCAGGAATTGCTCGGCGACCTGGTCTTCGTCGATCTGCCCGAGATCGGCAAGAAGCTCGCCGCCGAACAGGAAGCCGCCGTCGTCGAGTCGGTCAAGGCCGCGTCCGACGTCTATGCGCCGCTCGCCGGCACGATCACCGAAGTCAATACGGCCGTCGCGGACAAGCCCGAACTGATCAATGAGGATGCCTACGCCG
Organism: uncultured beta proteobacterium; assembly: GCA_903917505.1. Next base: position 7,892 of record CAIXAY010000117.1, read on the forward strand.
CCTGGCTGTTCAAGATGCAGCCGGCGAACATCGGCGATCTTGCGACGCTGCTCGATGCCGAGGCCTACACGGCCGTCAGCGCCGAATAGATCGGCACGACCCCCAACCGCCGCGCCCGGGAATTTTTATGCCACAGACATCACCCCTGCTTAGCCTCGAACAGCGCGACGAATTCGTCGCGCGCCACATCGGCCCGTCGCGCGAAGACGTGGCCGCCATGCTAGTCGCCGTCGGCGCCGGCAGCCTGGCGGCGCTGATCGATGAAACGGTGCCGGCGGCGATTCGCCTGTCCGCCCCGCTGGCGCTCGCCGATTCGCGGCCGGAAGCCGAGGCGCTGGCCGCGCTCAAGGCCATGGCCGGCAAGAACCGCGTGCTGAAATCGCTGATCGGCATGGGCTATTCGGACACCCTGACGCCGAAGGTCATCGTGCGCAACGTGCTCGAAAACCCGGGCTGGTACACGGCCTACACGCCCTACCAGGCCGAGATCGCGCAAGGCCGCCTCGAAGCCCTGCTCAACTACCAACAGATGGTCGTCGACCTGACCGGCATGGAACTGGCCAACGCTTCGCTGCTCGACGAGGCGACCGCCGCCGCCGAAGCGATGACCATGGCGCGCCGGGTCAGCAAGTCTGCATCAAACCGCTTCTTCGTCGACGCCGCCTGTTTCCCGCAGACCATCGACGTGCTCAAGACGCGCGCCGGTTTCTTCGGCTTCGAACTGGTTTTCGGCAGGCCCGACGAAGCAGCGCGGGATGAGCTTTTCGGCGCCCTCTTCCAGTATCCGAACGACAGCGGCGAAATCGCCGACCTGTCGCCGGCCATCGCCGCCGTCCAGGCGCGCGGCGGCATCGTCGCCGTCGCTGCCGACCTGATGGCCTTGGTCCTGTTGAAATCGCCCGGGGAGATGGGCGCCGACATCGCGCTCGGCTCGTCGCAGCGCTTCGGCGTGCCGATGGGCTTCGGCGGCCCGCACGCCGCTTTCTTCGCGACGCGCGACGAATACAAGCGCTCGGTCGCCGGCCGCATCATCGGCGTCTCCGTCGACGCGCGCGGCAACAAGGCGCTGCGCATGGCGCTGCAGACGCGCGAGCAGCACATCCGCCGCGAAAAAGCCAACTCGAACATCTGCACCTCGCAAGTGCTGCTCGCCAACATGGCCGGGATGTACGCGGTCTATCACGGGCCGCAGGGCCTCTCCATCATCGCCGAGCGCATCCACCGGCTGGCGGCGATGCTCGCCGAAGCGCTGCGCCGCGCCGGCATCAATGTGCTCACCGCGCATTTCTTCGATGCCCTGCGCGTCGATCTCGGCAGCCATGCGCTGGTCGTCGCGCAGGCGGCGCTAACCGCCGGCTACAACCTGCGCGAGGTCGGCGGCGGCGTCATCGGCATCGCCTTCAACGAGAAATCCTCGCGCGACGACGTGGTCGCCCTGGTCAAGCTGATCGCCGGCATCAGCGTCGATGTCGACGCCCTCGACGCGCAATTGCAGATGGCCGACCCGACGCTGCCGCAAGCCCTGCGGCGCACCGACGCCATCCTGTCGCACCCGGTGTTCAACAGCTACCACACCGAACACGAGATGCTGCGCTACCTCAAGCGCCTGCAGAACAAGGACCTCGCGCTCGACCACTCGATGATCTCGCTCGGCTCGTGCACGATGAAGCTCAACGCCACCAGCGAGATGATTCCGGTCACCTGGCCGGAGTTCGCCGACATGCACCCGTTTGCCCCGATCGCGCAGGCGCAGGGCTACATGGAAATGATAAGCGGGCTGGAAAAGGCGCTCGCCACGATCACCGGCTTCGATGCCATCAGCATTCAGCCGAATTCCGGCGCGCAGGGCGAATACGCCGGCATCGTGGCGATCATGCGCTATCACCAGAGCCGCGGCGAGGGCGCGCGCAACATCTGCCTGATCCCGCGCTCGGCGCACGGCACCAATCCGGCCAGCGCGCAGATGTGCGGCCTGCAGATCGTCGTCGTCGATTGCGACGAGCGCGGCAACGTTGACCTTGCCGACCTCAAGGCGAAAGCGGCGCAGCACGCCGAGCACCTGGCCTGCCTGATGATCACCTACCCGTCGACGCACGGCGTCTTCGAGGAGGCGATCCGGGACATCTGCACCGTCATCCACGCGCACGGCGGCCAGGTCTACATGGACGGCGCCAACCTCAACGCCCAGGTCGGCCTGACTTCGCCCGGGCTGATCGGCGCCGATGTCAGCCACATGAACCTGCACAAGACCTTCGCGATTCCGCACGGCGGCGGCGGACCGGGCATGGGCCCGATCGGCGTCAAGGCGCACCTTGCGCCTTTCATCGCCGACCACGTGGTGCAGCCGACCGGCGGCGCCGAGCGTCCGAATCGCGGCCAGGGCGCCGTTTCGGCCGCGCCCTGGGGCTCGGTGTCCATCCTGCCGATTTCCTGGATGTATATCGCCATGCTCGGCGGCAAGGGCCTGACGCGCGCCACCGAAATCGCCATCCTCAACGCCAACTACATTGCCGCGCGCCTGAATGCGCATTACCCGGTGCTCTACACGGGGACGAAAGGCCGCGTCGCGCACGAGTGCATCCTCGACATCCGCGCCATCAAGGCGGCCACCGGCATCGCCGAGATCGACATCGCCAAGCGCCTGATGGACTACGGTTTCCACGCGCCGACAGTGAGCTTCCCGGTCGCCGGAACGATCATGGTCGAGCCGACCGAATCGGAATCGAAAGCCGAACTCGACCGCTTCATCGCCGCGATGACCGCCATCCGCGCCGAGATCCGCAAGATCGAGCAAGGCGAATGGCCCATCGACAACAATCCGCTCAAGAACGCGCCGCACACCCAGGCCGACATCGTCGCCGCCGGCTGGGATCGCCCCTACACGCGGCAGGAAGCCGTCTTCCCCCTGCCATGGGTGGCCGCCAACAAGTTCTGGCCTAGCGTCAACCGCATCGACGATGTGTACGGCGACCGCAACCTCTTCTGCGCCTGCGTGCCGGCAAGCGATTATTCCTGAGGCGCCGGTGCATGCAACCGGCGTGAGACTCGGGCCAGCCGGGGAATCGTGAACGGCGCGCTGTCCCTGTCGAGAGCGCCGGCCAGAGATCTTTCCCGCTAGATTCCCGTCGCCGGCAACCAGTCGTTTGCAGCCGGCGAGACGGCGCCGGCCTGGCGCGGATGGTCGTCAGGCAAGGGAATCAGGCGCATCCGGCGCAGGCGCAGATGCGACATCTTCCATTCGCCTTCGATGCGGCGGTATTCCTCTTCGTAGTGGCCAAAGCCGTACATGCCGCGCGCCCCGGGCGCATCAGGCAGGCCGATCGGTTCCGGCCACTCCATGTAGTCGGCCATCGCCCAGACGCCGCGCGCGGTGTCGTCGTCGATGAAGACGATGTCAGGCGTATGGCAGTGATGCATGGTGAATGCCGAATTGAGGCGGGTCGAAACGCCTTTCACGAAAGCGGCGCCGTTCGAACCGGTGGGGGCCGAGGCGAAGCCGTCGAAACGCACGGCGGCTGAGAACAGGCTCGGCAGCAAGTCCCATTGTTTGGTATCGATGTAGCGGCAATAGCGCGACTTGAGTTGCTTGATGCACTCGATATCGAGCAATCGTTGAACGTCCTCGCTCATTTTCATCCTCCGTCAATGACCCAATTTCAGTCCCGGCGCCGGGCAACGGCGCTTCGGGAAAAACGAACTCGTCGCGCGCTGGCTCGCTCCGCCGACAAGGCCGATTCCCACGGCCAGAAGCGCTAGGCCTTTTTTCTCATGGCCGGCCGCAGCCGGTTCGCGTCACTTGCGCGTCCGGCGCCGGGCCACCTGCTCACGCATCCAGCCGAGGAATTGCGCCACTTCCGGGCGCTGGGCGTGGCGTTCCGGATAGACCATGAAATGGGCCTTGATCGGCAGCGACCAGGCGCTATGAAAAACCGGCTGCAAACGGCCGGCTTCGATATGCGGCGCGGCGAGCCGGTCGCTTTCCAGGGCGATGCCCAGGCCCTGCACCGCCGCTTCGAGCGACATCGACGCCCGGTCGAAGCGAAAGGCGAAGCGCTCGGGCATGCCAATCAGATTACGACTGGTGAACCAGGCCGGCCATTGCACCAGGTTAACCGTGGACTGGATCAGGGGGCGCCCGAGCAGATCGGAAGGCAGCTGTACCGGCTGGCTGGCGAGCAGGTCAGGACTGGCCAAAGGCATGATGCGCTCGTCGAACACCGGCTCGACCACGAGGTTCGGCCATTCCGGCGCGCCGTAGCGAATATCCACGTCGACGTGCCCCGAGGCGAAATCCGAATGGGCGGGCGATGCCGACAGCGATAGCGATATCTGCGGATAGGCGCGCACAAAGGCGCCGAGGCGAGGCATCAGCCAAAGGCTGGCGAGGCTGGGGCTCGAATGCACATACAGCGTATTGCGCGCGCCCTTGCGAATATCGTTGGTCGCATTGCCGATCGCGCCGAGCGCGCCAGCCACCCGCCTGAGATAACTCTCGCCGGCGTCGCTAAGCACAATGCCGCGCGGCGTGCGCTCGAACAGCAGAAAGCCGATAAACCGTTCCAGCTTGGCGATTTGGTGACTGATCGCCGAGGGGGTCAGGTTCAGTTCTTCTGCCGCGCGGGCGAAGCTCAGCCGCCTCGCCACCGCCTCGAAAACGACCAGCGCAGTCAGCGGCGGGAGATCAGAACGCAAGCCAATTCCTCATGAAAATAATTCATCTCGTATTGAAAATAAAGCGTTTGCATTCATGTACAGGCGCGCGGATTATCGCCGCTCACAGAGCCAAATGCAACCCGAGGGCGAAGCTCAAGCGGGTGCAGGCTCTGGCCATACGGGCAAGCGTGACGCGCCACCGCTGGGGGCGGCAGAACATGAATCACTTTCACCACAAGACCATTTGCGCGCAATTTCTGCCCGAAAATCCGAAGTGCCGCATCTTGATCCAAAGAATTTTCAATTGAAAAGGACTAAAGAAATGTTACTTGCAAACCGCGTGGCAGTAATCACCGGCGGCGCCGGGGTCAACGGACTGGGCTTCGCCTCGGCCCGCATGATGGCCGAACAGGGTGCGAAGATCGTCATCATCGACCTGGCCGGGGCCAATCCCGACAAGTCCGCCGCGCTGCTCGGCACCGACAACCTCGGCGTCGTCGCCGACGTCACCGACAAGGCGCAATGCGTCGCCGCGGTGGCGAAAATCGTCGAGCGCTACGGCCGCATCGACATCCTTTTCAATAACGCCGGCATCACCCAGCCGCGCAAGACGGTCGACATCACCGACGCCGACTACGACGCGGTCCTCAACGTCAGCCTGCGTGGCACACTGCACATGTCGCAAGCCGTGATCCCGACGATGCAGAAGCAGAAGTCGGGCTCGATCATCTGCACCTCGTCGGTCTCCGCCCAGCGCGGCGGCGGCATCCTCGGTGGCCCGCACTACTCGGCGGCCAAGGCCGGCGTCCTTGGCCTGGCGCGCGCCATGGCCCGTGAATTCGGACCCGACAACATCCGCATCAATTGCATCACGCCGGGCCTGATCGCCACCGACATCAACAAGGGCAAGATTCCCGAAGACAAGCGCGTGTCCATTCTCGAATCGATCCCGCTCGGCTGCATCGGCGAACCGGCGGACGTCGCCGGTGCTGCCCTGTTCCTCGCCAGCGATCTCGCCAAGTACATCACTGGCGTGACGCTCGACGTCAACGGCGGCATGCTGATTCACTGACATGGGCACGCGCATCGTTTCCGTTTCCGGTGCGCCGTACGACGGCTACGACTTTCCCGAGGTCCTGGAAAGTCTCGCCGCCTGCGGGGTCACTCACGTCGAGCCGGCGTTCATCGTCGGCTACACCGGCGCTTTCGATGAAAGCGCGTTCACCATCGCCGAGTCCGACAAGACCATCGACTGGCTCAAGGCGAGCGGCCTTCGCTGCTACGCCTTCTCGTCGCACATCGACCTCGGCCGGGAAGATGCCGTCGAAGTGTTCAAGGGGCGCATGGATTTTGCCGCGCGCATCGGCGCCAAGGTGATCAACACCAACGCCGCGGCGCGCAGCAACAGCGAACGCTTCTTCCATAACATCGAGCCGCTGGTGCGCCACGCCGAACAGCTCGACCTAGTGATCGGCCTCGAAAACCCCGGCGACGGCAGCGACAACCTGATCAACGTCGCCGCCGACGGCATCGCGCTGCTCGAGAAGCTCGGCTACGCGCGCCTGCGCCTCAACTACGATGCCGCCAACACCATCTCGCACCGGCCGCCCGGCAAACCCGGCGGCGTCATTCCGGCCGACGACGCGCTGGCCGCCATGCCGTACTGCGGGCACGTGCACATCAAGGATGCGAAGGTCACGCCCGCGGGTTATTTCTTCACGCCGCTCGGCGAAGGCGATATCGACTGCGCCCGCATCGTGCGCGGCGTCGCCGCGACCGACATCAACCTGGCGATCGAACTGCCCTTGCGCCTGCACCGCCTGCCCAATTCGCAACCGAAGCGCCGCGACGAGAAAGTGCCGCGCGCCGAGATCGAAGCGGCGGTGCGCGCCTCGCTGGCTTTCGTCGAACGTCATCTGGCCGAAGCCTGATCTCCGCCGCCAAGGAGTTGCCTATGAATCGAATCATCAACAATCCGGACCACGTCGTCGAAGACATGCTGCAGGGCATCCTCGCCGCCCACGCCGAACTGGCCGTTGCCGCCGACAATCCGCGCGTGATCAAACGCGCCTGCGCGCCCGTCGCCGGCAAGGTCGGCATCGTCACCGGCGGCGGCTCGGGCCATGAACCGGCTTTCCTCGGCTACGTCGGCGAGAGCATGGTCGACGCCGTCGCCGTCGGCGAAATCTTCTCCTCCCCCACCGCCAAGAGCTTCTTCGACGCCATCAAGGCGGCCGATGGCGGCAAGGGCGCCGCCTGCCTGTACGGCAACTACGCCGGCGACAACATGAACGTCAAGATGGCGATGAAAATGGCCGAGCGCGCCGGCATCGCGGTGAAGACCGTGGTCGCCAACGACGACGTGCCGTCAGCGCCCAAGGGCGACGAAGCCAAGCGGCGCGGCGTCGCCGGCGAAATCCTGATGTGGAAGACGGCCGGCGCCTGCGCAGCGAGCGGCGGCTCGCTCGACGAAGTCATCGCCGTGGCGCAGAAGACCATAGACCGCACGCGCAGCATCGGCATCGGACTCACGTCCTGCGTCATCCCGGCGGTCGGCAAGGCCAATTTCCATATCGCCGACGGCCAGATGGAAGTCGGCATCGGCCACCACGGCGAGCCGGGCATCAACGTCTCCGACATCGTGCCGGCCGACGCGATGGCCAAGATCATGGTCGACACCGTCCTGCCCGACCTGCCCTTCAATTCGGGAGACCGCGTCGCCGTGCTCATTTCCGGCCTCGGCGCGACGCCCTTGATGGAGCAGTACATCCTCTACGCCAGCGTCGCCAAGTACCTCGACGAGGCGGGGATCACGGTGGCCGTGCCGCTGGTCGGCAATTTCTTCACTTCGCTCGAGATGATGGGCGTAACGCTCTCGGTGCTGCAGCTCGACGATGAACTCGAGCGGCACATGAAGCATCCGTGTGCCTCGATCGGCATCACCCGAAACGGAGTCTGAAGATGAGCCAGACCATCGAATTGAAAAAGGCCGGCCGGATCGTCCTCGACCTGATCGAGATCATCAACGAGAACCGTGCCTATCTCTCGGAGATCGACGGCGCCATCGGCGACGGCGACCACGGCATCAACATAAGCAAGGGCTTTTCGCTGTGCCGCGACGCGCTGCTGGCCGAGCCCGAGCTGCCGGGGCTCGCCGAGTCGCTGGATACGCTGGCGATGACCCTGCTCGAGGGCATCGGCGGCTCGATGGGCCCGCTCTACGGCATCTTCTTCATGGGTCTTGCGGAAGCCCTGGCGGGCAAGGACGAACTCGACGCCGAGTTGTTCGGCAAGGCGCTCACGCAAGCGATCGCAGATGTCGAAACGGTAGGCAGCGCCAAGGTCGGCGACAAGACGCTGATGGATACGCTGGTGCCGGCACGCGACGCGTACCTCGGCGCGCTGGCCGCCGGCGCGGATTTCAGCGCCGCAATCACGGCGATGATCGAAGGGGCCGAAAAAGGCTGGCAATCGACCAAGGCCTTGCAGGCCCGGCTCGGCCGCGCCGCCCGCCTCGGCGAACGTTCGATCGGCGTGCTCGACGCCGGCGCCACCTCCTGCTTCCTGATCCTCAGGACGCTCGGTACGGGTATCCAGAAGCGCCTCGCTTGAACTGCCGCCGGAACCGGTCATCCATGGTCCTTGCCGACGTCCGTGCCAAAGCCATCCGAGCCTTGTCCATGGATGCCGTGCAGGGCGCGGGTTGCGGGCGCCCCACGCTACGCTTGCCGGCCGCGAAGCATCGCCAAAGGGTGAAGCCATGACGCTGCCGCTGCGTGCGATTGCCGTGTTTCACGCCGTTGCGCGCAACGGCAGCCTGACCAAGGCCGCCGCTGAACTCTTCGTCACCACCTCGGCCGTCAGCCAGCAGATTCAGAATCTGGAAGAGCACCTCGGGACGACGCTGCTCACCAAGTCAGGGCGCGGCATCGTCCTGACCGAAGCGGGTGAGCGCTACTTCGAGATGATCGCCGGCGAGGTCGACCGGATTTCAGAAGCCACGCAGCGTATCCGCGGCCTGCGCTCGCGCTCGGTGCTGACCGTGCGGGCCTCGCCCACGCTCGCCAGCAAATGGCTCTTGCCGCGTCTGCAGGGATTCCTCGATGCCAACCCGAACATCGAACTGCGCCTGAACGGCACGACCGAACCCACCGATTTCTCGCGCGAATCGGTCGATGTCGAAATCCGCCACGGCGAGGGACGCTGGCCGGGTGTTTTCGTCGAGGGCCTCGCCGAAGAATCCTTTCTCCCGGTCTGCTCGCCGGCGTATGCCGCCGAGGCCAGCATGGCCGCCGCTGACGCGCGGCAGCATCGGCTGATTCACTCGATCAAGTCGCAGGTCCAATGGCAACAGTGGTTTGCGCGTGCCGGCGCACGGCCCGCCGAAGAGATGCAGCGGGTGCTGTTTGACCGCAGCCACATGTCGATCGACGCGGCGGTCGACGGCCTGGGCCTGGCTCTCGAAAGCACGCTGATGATGTGGCGCGAATTGTGCCGCGGGACGCTGGTGTGCCCGGTCGTCGATCCGCCCAGGATTTTGCTGACGACGCAATGGATCGTCTGTCCCTTCGATTATCTTGAAAAACCCAAGGTTCGCCTGTTTCTTGATTGGCTTGCAAGCGAACGCAGCGTATGGCGGGAGCAGCTTTGCGCAAGCAGTGCGGGCCGCTTGCTTAAGCAGGACTAAACGGTTTCTTCCCTAAAACTACGTTGTCGCGAATGAGACCGATTCCTAAAATGCTGTTCGAAGCCGCTGTTGCGGTTTCATCGACAACGTTGCTAGCCGGTCCAATTTCCAGGTATTTGCGCGCGTTTCACGCAACAGCGAATGTACCGGCTCGCATTTCCTGGACACGGTTTTGCAACTCAGGCCGCCTTTCGTATGGCATAAGCCTGGCGGGCTTCAAGGGGTGACATGAAGTCCAGTTTTTCCAAACGCCAATG
>CAIXAY010000118.1 GCA_903917505.1 uncultured beta proteobacterium
AATTCCGCGCCATTCACATCATCGACGTATTGAGCGGCCATGGCGATCTGCTCGGCGACCTCTGGTCTTATTCCGGCGGCGCGCGCAATTGCGTATGTGCCGTAGAAGTGCATATCGGTTTGCATTTTTAATCCTAAATGTAAAGTAACGTGTAAAATAGTAACCGCACCGTTCCTTTTTGTCAATTAGTGTGTAAACTAATTATTAAGTCGGTGTCTAACCGACCGTATCCAACAAGGCAATTTCGCCTTTATTTTTCTTGACCGGAGATTAAATTGGCTGACACCACCAGGGCGCAGGGCCGTTGGCCCAACGCGCCTTTGGCGCTTGTTTTGGCGCAAGTGCGCTTTGAACCGTCTCCCGAGACGGGTACCGATTCCGTCGTTCACCGCCTCAATGAGCAGATTGGCAACGAGTTCACACGCAACAACACGTTGCAGCAGTTCTCTCTCGTGCTGGGCGATGGTAAGCCGCAGCAATTCGTGCCCTCTCCTGAAACCGTGGGGAACGATCTGCTTACAGAGGATGGATCCCGGGTGTTGCGCGTGCAATCGGGCGCTCTGACCTACATCACATCGTCGTACCACAATTTTCCGGCGTTTTTGGCCCAATGGAGCGGTTACATTCAGGCGCTATGCGGCGCGGAATCAATCCGGGCGCTGCGACTTGGGCTTCGCTATGTTGATTTCATTATTCCCAGTGACGGCCACATCCCTGAGAACTACCTTGTGGAAGGATTTGGTCGCTCCCCAAGTGTGCTTGGTGCGCAATCGCCGATCAGCTGGAATCTCTTCGATTACGAACGCGAGGCTGGTGGGCGGTTGCGTATTCAGTACGGTCGCGGCTTTGGACCTCCCTCACTGCCGCCCGATCTTATGGGTACCGTTCCTCCGCCGGGAAGCCTTACACAACAGTATGCCGAAGGGTTGTCTGGCGTTCTGGATATGGACTGCTGGCGCCCGGCAAATGAAGCGATGTCGGCGGATGACATCGCCGGGGAGTTTTCTGCTCTGCGCGATGATATTGCCACAGCATTCCGGGCTATCATCACTCCTCTGGCCACCCGAGAGTGGCAAACCGCGCTGCCCAAAGGATAGGTAATGGAAATCAACAGGAATGAAGGTCGGCGGGAACTTCTGGCGCGCCTCGGTACGAGCGGATCGTGGCCACAGCAGCAGACTTGGTATAACACCGGTTGGACGGCGTCGTTGGCTAATGCGATGCAGTATGCCCAGTACCTGAATATTGGTTTTGGGGTTGCGCAATCGGGAGCCGTAACACAACTACTTGAGCCTTTTCATGCATTCGAGACGACAGGCGGGCGCTTGATCGTACATGCTGTCAGAATTTCTCAGACCGCCTCGGCAACTATTGACTCCGATGACGTGATTTCACCGGCCACAATGGTGTCGTTGGTGCGTTCGGTGTTCTCCCTGAATGTCAGTGATGCAGCATCGGCATTCTGTGTCAGTCGCCCTACCATTTACCAGTGGGGCTCGTTGTCCAGCTTCGAGATGATCCGTTCCAACAAGGTTCGCGAGCGCATCAAGTCACTCTACCGATTGGCCAAAGCCTGGGAATCGTTTGGGCCGTTGCAGGGCCGATGGCAAAAAGCGGTTCTGTCGGACGGGTCGAGTCTGTTCGAACTGTTGTGTGCTAATGAAATCGACTCAAAACGGATACAGAAGTTGCATTCGACGTTTGTCGCGCAACAGTCACGCCTAAAACAGGAAGAGCATCAGCGCGCAGTACGCGCCGTCTCCAAGCTAGGATCTTCGTTTGCGAAGCTTGCAGCAAACGAGAAGGCACGGGGCAAGGGGGGCATCTGAGTCTTTTTGAGTCCTTTTTCGAGCGCCTCCGTTTCGCAATTGAAAATACCGATGGACCGCTGATGGTTATGATTGCCGGCATGAATGGTGCGGGCAAGTCGACGTGTTACCGAGTGTATCTAGCTGAAGCGCTCACCGGCGAACTGGACGAACATATTGATCCGGATGTCATTGAGAAAGCCTTGCGGGCTGACTGTATAAACTTTCCCCCCAACGCCAAAAGTTGGTCGGCCCTCGCACAAGAAGAAAGCAACCAACGTCGAATCAACTGTCTGAAAGACGGCGTTAGTTTCAGCTTCGAGACCGTGTTTTCAGACAATGTCGGTGACAAACTGAGGTTTATGAAGGAAGCGCGCGATCGAGGCTATTTTGTCGTGTTGCTTGGTGTTGGGCTGTGTTCCGCTGAAAAGTCCGAAGAACGTGTCGCATTGCGCGTCACGCGCGGCGGGCATTCCGTCCCGGTAAAAGCCATCCTCGAACGATACCCTCGCGTACTCAAGAATCTGGATGAAGGTGTGAAGATCGCATCGCTCGCGCTGTTGGTCGACAATAGTGAGGATGTGCTTGACCATGATGGGGCCGCGTATAAGGCATTCGCGATTTTTGAGGATGGTGTGTTGGTTGAACAGACGACGTTCCCCGCGTGGTGGCCTGTTACGCATGATCACTCATCCGAAAAGACTGAGTATGACGATTAGACTCAAGCCGCGTATTTTGGTCTATCTAAGTGCGTTCAATAGCCAGTTACGGTGTCAATAGGCGATCACGACCATCGAATTCCGCCATAAACGCGTCGTAGATGGCAGGTTTCCCTGACCGGCAGTGCACTACCGGTCAGGAGCGCATGGGGTGCACTAAAAGTGCACCCCGATGCAAGGGCTCAAGTTCAGGGACGCTACCCAAGTTTCCGAACCAGGTCGGCCGTGTCCTCTTTGTAGTAGCGCATTACCGAACGCGGTGACCGATGCCCGGCAACCTTGGCCAGCTCATGCATTGCGAGCACCTTGGCCATCCGCGACACGGCAACGTGTCGCAGGTCGTGGAAGCGGATGTCGGCTAGCTTTGCGCGTTGCGCGGCGCGCTGGAAGCCCTCTGTCACGGCAGTTTCACTGGACTTGAACACCCTGCCGCCGGCGATGTCGCGCGGAAGCGATTGGAGTACCGCAACCGCGCGGCTCGATAGAGGGACCGTCCGCGAGTCACCGTTCTTGGTCCGTGGCAAATACGCCATCTGGCGCTTTAGATCGACGTGCTCCCAAATCAGTCCCAAGATCTCCCCGCGCCGCATGGCGGTCTCGAGCGCGAGGCGGACGATGGCTTTGAGATGCTTGCTGCGGCTTTGATCCAGCGCTTCCATGAGCCTCTCTTCTTCGTCCGTGTCCAAGCCTCGGTCGCGTTCGTTGCGGATCGAAGGTTTGCGCACGCTCTCGACAGGGTTGCCCAGGGGGAGAGGAATTCCGAAATCAACAGTCGCCGCTTTGTATAGGCGGCCAAGAACGGCGAGATAATGCTGCACGGTTTGCGGGCCGATCATTTTCCCTAAGTCGTCGCGCCACCCGGCAACCATGGCCGGGGTCAAGGCGGAGAGGTTGTACTTGCCGAATTTCTCAATAATCGCGCGAACGCGCTGCGACTCCTGCCGCACGCTGCGTATTCTGTTTTCGACGCGCTCAGCCAAGTAACGGTCAGCCAATTCGTTGATCGTCGTCCGCATCGCCGCACTGCGCGGTATGAATGATCCGGTGTCCATCTCGCGCTCGATGGCGGTCACCCATTTTTGCGCGTCTTTGCGGGTCTCGAAAGTTGCTGACTGCGCCGGATATCCCAGTCGCCTAACCTGGGCTTGAAACTGGTAATCTCCTCTTTTACGGATTGTGCCCATTATTTTTTGCTCTCCTGTGACGCCATTGTGACAAATATAACAGAAATCCGCGACAAGATAGAGTTATACGAGCGTCTGATGCGGCTCGACAAGCCGATCGGCATTCTGCTGCTGCTCTGGCCGACGCTCTGGGCGCTGTGGTTTTCCGCGTACGGGACGCCGGACTGGCGCGTCGTGTGGATCTTCGTGCTCGGCACCGTACTGATGCGCTCGGCCGGCTGCGTGATGAACGACATCGCCGACCGCGACTTCGATCCGCAAGTGGCGCGCACGCGCGCCCGCCCGCTGGCTACCGGCGAGGCGTCGGTCAAGGAAGCATTGATCCTGTCCGGCGTGCTGGTTCTCTTGTCGTTCATCCTGATCCTGCCGTTTCGCAGCTGGCACCTGATCGGCTGGTCGGCCGTCGCGCTGTTTCTCGCTGCGACCTATCCGCTGACCAAGCGTTTCTTCGCCGTGCCGCAGGCCTATCTCGGCATCGCTTTCGGCTTCGGCATTCCGATGGCCTACGTCGCGCAGATCGACATGGTCCCCCGTGTCGGCTGGTGGCTGCTGCTCGCCAACATCTTCTGGGCGATGGCTTACGATACCGAATACGCAATGGTTGATCGCGCCGACGATCTGCGCACCGGCATCAAGACCTCGGCGATCACCTTCGGCCGCTTCGATGTCGCCGCGGTCATGCTCTGCTACACCGTGACGCTGGCGCTGATCGCCTGGGTCGGCCATCTGCTGCACATGGGCGGGGTGTTTTGCGCCGGACTGGTCGGCGCGGCGGCGATCGCCGGCTATCACTACACGCTGATCCGCCGGCGCGAGCCGGCGCGCTGCTTCAAGGCCTTCCTGCACAACAACTGGTTCGGCGCGGCGGTCTTCGCCGGCATCGCGCTCGATTACTTGAGGCAGACTTGAAAGACATCTAAGCTCGCCGAACAGGGAGCCCGGTATTAAAGTTCCACATCGTCATTCCGGCGAAAGCCGGAATCTGACCAACGGGAATGCAGAGCCAGAACAGAGGGTCACTGGACAGCGGCTTTCGCCGGTGTGACGACCGCCAAGGAATTAAGAATGAACTATCTCGACCTGCGCGATTTCATCGCGCAACTGGAAAGCATGGGCGAACTCAAGCGCGTCGCCGTCGAGATCGACACGCGCTTCGAGATGACCGAAATCTGCGACCGCGTTTTGCGTGCCGGCGGCCCGGCGATTCTGTTCGAGCATCCGAAGGGCGCGGCTGGGCCAAACTCGATGCCGGTCCTTTGCAACCTGTTCGGCACGCCGCGCCGCGTTGCGCTCGGCATGGGGCAGGAATCGGTGAGCGCCTTGCGCGAAGTCGGCAAGCTGCTCGCCTACCTCAAGGAACCCGAACCGCCCAAGGGTCTCAAGGACGCCTGGGACAAGCTGCCGATCCTGAAACAGGTGCTCAACATGGCGCCGAAAATCGTCTCTTCGGCGCCGTGCCAGGAGATCGTCTGGGAAGGCCGCGACGTCGACCTCGCGCGCCTGCCGATCCAGCATTGCTGGCCGGGCGACGTCGCGCCGCTGATCACCTGGGGCCTGACCGTGACGCGCGGGCCGCACAAGGCGCGGCAGAATCTCGGCATTTACCGGCAACAGGTAATCGGGGCCAACAAGGTGATCATGCGCTGGCTTGCGCAGCGCGGCGGCGCGCTCGATTTCCGCGATCACTGCCTGGCGAATCCGGGGCAGCCTTTCCCGGTCGCGGTCGCCCTCGGCGCCGATCCGGCGACCATCCTGGCGGCGGTCACGCCGGTGCCCGACAATCTCTCCGAGTACCAGTTCGCGGGTCTCTTGCGCGGCGGCAAGAGCGAGGTCGTCAAGTGCTTCGGTTCCGACCTGCAGGTGCCGGCTTCGGCCGAAATCGTTCTCGAAGGCTTCATCGATCCGGCCGAGACCGCGCTCGAGGGCCCTTACGGCGACCACACCGGCTATTACAACGAGCAGGCGCATTTTCCAGTGTTCACGATAACGCGCATCAGCATGCGCAAAGATCCGATCTACCACAGCACCTACACCGGCAAGCCGCCGGACGAGCCGGCGATGCTCGGCGTCGCCCTCAACGAAGTGTTCGTGCCGCTCCTGCAAAAACAGTTTCCCGAGATCGTCGATTTCTACCTGCCGCCCGAAGGCTGCTCGTACCGCCTGGCGACGGTGAGCATCCGCAAGCAGTATCCCGGCCACGCCAAGCGCGTGATGTTCGGCATCTGGAGCTTTCTGCGCCAGTTCATGTACACCAAGTTCATCGTCGTCGTCGACGACGACGTCGATATCCGCGACTGGAAGGAAGTCATCTGGGCGATGACTACCCGCGTCGATGCGGCGCGCGACACGCTGATCGCCGAGAACACGCCGATCGATTACCTGGATTTCGCGAGCCCGGTCAGCGGCCTGGGCAGCAAGATGGGCATCGACGCGACCAGCAAGTGGCCGGGCGAGACGAGCCGCACCTGGGGCACCCCGATCGCCAAGGACGCCGCGGTCAAAGCGCGCGTCGATGCGCTGTGGCAGGATCTCGGACTTTAGGCCTCCTGCCGGCGAGGCGCAGGATTCTTTGCGGCGCCGCTTTGGCGTACGATGGGCGTCGGCGAAAGTGACGAAAGTGTCGATGAACCAAGCTGCTGATCCCGCGAAGATTTGGCGACTGACCCCCGCCCGGCTGGCGCTGCTTTACGCGGCCTTCGCCGGCTTGTGGATCGTCGCCTCGGGCGCCTTGCTGATCCTCAACGTCGATGACCCGGTCTGGCGCGGCCGGATCGAACTCGGCAAGGGCCTGCTTTTCGTCGCGGTGACCAGCAGCCTGCTCTACCTCCTGCTCAAGCATTGGCGCGAGCCCCTGCCGGTCGCTTCGCCGGCGCTGTTCGGCCAGCAACTGGTGCCGCGCCGCAAGCGCCGCTGGCGAGCCCTGGTCCTGATGGTGCTGCTGGCGCTGGTGCCGTTCGCCGGCCTGCTGGTCATCGAGGTGCATGGCCCGCAGATCGAGCGCGAGGCCCTGGCCAACCTGGAAGCCATCGCGGACCTCAAGACCAGCCAGATCGAAAACTGGCTCGATGAGCGTGACAACGACGGCACCGTCATCATGTCCAGCGCCAGCTTCGTCAGTCAGGTCGAGATCTTGCAGCGAGCCGGCGGCGGGCGGGTGCGGGCCGACGTGCAAACGCGGCTCAACGAAATCATGGCTGCGCTGCATTATGACGAGGCCATTCTGGTCGATGCGCTCGGGCGGTCGCTGATCACCCAGGGCCAATTTCCCGACTTGCCGCCGCTGACCCTGGCGCTGCTGCCGAAGGCGCTGGCGACCGAGCAGACGCAGAAAAGCGAAATCGTCGCCGATGCGCAGGGTGAATTGCATTTCGATCTCGTCGTGCCCCTGCTCAAGTTCGAGAATGGCTGGCGGCAGGCCGTGGGCGCCGTGGTTCTGCGCGTCTCGCCGCAGCGCTTTCTGTTCCCCTATATCCAGCATTGGCCGACCGCGAGCGCGCCCGGCGAAGCGGTGCTGTTGCGGCGCGACGGCGACGCCGTGGTGTTCATCAACGAACTGCGCCACCGCCAAGGCCGCGGCCTGTCGCTGCGTTTGCCGACCGGCGACACCAGCGTGGCCGCCCGCGCCGTCGCGGCAGTCGCCTCGTCGCAGCGGCCGGGAACGCTGCAGGGTCGCGATTACCGCGGCGTGCCTGTACTGGCGGCCTATCGGCCGGTGCTCGGAACCGACTGGGTATTCATCGCCAAGGTCGATCGCGACGAAGTGCGGGCGCCCTTGCGCGCGCTGGCCTTCTGGGTCAGCCTGATCGCCCTGCTGGCCATCGCCGCCGTCAGCGCGCTGATGCTCGTGCTCTGGCGCCAGAGCGCGCGCGCCTTGAAACTCGAGATGCAGGCACAGTCGGACAAGCTGGTGCGGCAGTTCTACGATCTGCCCTTCATCGGCATTGCGATCAGTTCGCCGAAGACCAAGCACTGGCTGAAGTTCAACGACCGCCTGTGCGAAATCCTCGGCTATTCGCGCCAGGAAATGGCCACGGTCAGTTGGGCGGACATGACCCATCCCGATGATCTGACGACGAATCTTGCCGAGTTCGATCGCGTCATGCGCGGCGAGTCCGAAGGCTACACCCTGGACAAGCGTTTCATCCGCAAGGACGGCACGACCGTATACACCACGCTCGATGTCAAGTGCGTGCGCGCTGCCGACGGCAGCGTCGAGTACATGTTCGCGACGACGCAGGACATCAGCGAACGCAAGGAGGCGGAGGCGAAGATTCAGCGCCTGACCCAGCTCCACGCCGCCTTGAGCGAATGCAATCAGGCCATCGTGCGCTGCTCGAGCGAGGCCGAACTGTTTCCGCAAATCTGCCGCATCGCCGTGCAGATCGGCGGCATGACGATGGCCTGGGTCGGATTCGTCGATCCGGAAACGCTGCGTGTCCGGCCGGTGGCCTCTTACGGCGACGCGACGAATTTTCTCGCCACCGGCGAAATCAGTGCGGATGCCGCGAGTCCCTATGGCCAGGGCGCGGCCGGCACGGCCATCCGCGGCGGCAAACCGGTGTGGATCCCGGACTACCTCGACGATCCGCGCACCCTGGCCTGGCGCGCACCGGCCGCGCTGGCCGGCTGGAAAGCGACGGCCGCCTTGCCCCTGGTCAGGAACGAACAGGTGCTCGGCGTGTTCGTGCTCAATGCCAGCGTGGCCAACCCCTTCGACGAAGCGGTGTGCACCGTGCTCAGCCAGATGGCGGCGGACATCAGCTATGCGCTGAGCGCCTTCGCCAGGGAGGCTGAACGCCAGCAGACGGAAATCGCGCTGCGCGAGAGCGAAAGCCGCTTCCGCGATCTTTATGAAAAAGCGCCGCTGGCCTATCAGTCGCTGGATATCGAGGGAAGAATCCTGGAAGTGAACGAAGCCTGGCTGGCCTTGCTCGGGCGCTCGCGCGACGAAGTCATCGGACGCTTCATCGGCGATTTCTTGACCGAAGCTTCGCTCACGACTTTGCAGGACGAATTCCCGCGCTTCCAGCGGCACGGACGCGTCGATGGCGTGCTTTTCCAGTTCGTGCAGAAGGACGGCTCGCTGCGCTTGCTGATGGTCAACGGGCAGGCCGCGCGCGACCAGGACGGCAATTTCCTGCGCTCGCACTGCATCCTGACCGATCTCACCGAGCGCCTGCAAGCGGAGGAGAAACTCAAGCTGGCGGCCAAGGTCTTCGAACAGAGCGCCGAAGGCATCATCATCACCGACGCCGCGCGCAATATCGTGATGGTCAATCAGGCCTTCAGCACTATCACCGGCTACAGTGCCGCCGACGCCCTGAACCGCAATCCGCACATGCTCTCCTCGGGATATCACGACGCTCATTTCTACGAGGCGATGTGGGCGGCCGTGCACACCGGCGGTCACTGGTACGGCGAAATGTGGAACCGGCGCAAGAACGGCGACATCTATCCGGAACTCGTGTCGATCAGCCAGGTGCTCGATGGCAATGGCGCGGTGACGCACTATGTCGGCATCTTCAGCGATATCTCGGAACACAAGGCCAATGAAGAGCGCATTCAGTACCTCGCGCACTTCGACGCGCTCACTGGCTTGCCCAATCGCAGCCTGCTGGCCGACCGCGTCGGCCAGGCGCTCTCCCGGGTCGAGCGCAACCGCGAACCGCTGGGGCTGGTCTTCCTCGATCTTGACCGCTTCAAGAACGTCAATGATTCGCTCGGGCATCGCATCGGCGACGAACTGCTGATCCAGGTCGCCGAGCGCCTGCGCTCGGCCCTGCGCGAGGAGGACACCGTTTCGCGCCTGGACGGCGACGAATTCATCCTGGTCCTGCCCGGCACCGACGCCGACGGCGTCGCCCACGTCGCCGAAAAACTGCTCAAGACCATTTCGACGCCTTACACGATCGCGCC
>CAIXAY010000119.1 GCA_903917505.1 uncultured beta proteobacterium
CGAGTTCAAGGAACGTTACAATCATCATTGGCGTTTGGAAAAACTGGACTTCATGTCACCCCTTGAAGCCCGCCAGGCTTATGCCATACGAAAGGCGGCCTGAGTTGCAAAACCGTGTCCAGGAAATGCGAGCCGGTACAATACGGGAACACGGTGCTTCCCTGGAGCTAGCGGAGCGGGCAGTGAAAAGAAGACAGTTTCTCGGCTATTGCGCTGCCGCGGGCCTGACGTCGTCGTTATGCCGGCGGAGTATCGGCGGCGAGCAAGGAGACACTTCCGGCGATGCGGAAACCGCCCGCCTGTTGATCGCCGATCCGCACGCCCATCCCGATCCGCTTCACAGCACGCGGTCGTACGACCCGTCGACGCCGACGCTGGCGATGATGGCGCAAGTCAATATGGCGCTCTGTTCGTTCTCGGCCGTCGGCGACGCAACTTTCTACCCAAGGCGCTTCGGCACGCCCTTTGCGGACACCCAAGCTCAACTCGCGCCGGTCAAGCGCCTCGCAGAGAACGGGCGGATCCGCCTGGCGCTGAAAGCGGCCGATCTGCCGGTGATCGCCACGGCGGGCCGGCCGCTCGTCGGCTTGCTGGCGATCGAAGCCGGCGACGCGCTCGAAGGCAAGCTCGCCAATCTCGACGCCTTTTACGATTACGGCGTACGCCTGCTGACACTGGTGCACGACCGCGACAACGAACTCGGCTACAACCAGCGCTCGGGCAATGACGGTCCCTTGTCCCGCTTCGGCATCGACGTCGTCGAGCGGATGAACAAGCTCGGCATGCTCATCGACGTCGCCCATGCCCGGACCCGGACCTTGCAGAGCATCGCCGAGGTCAGCGCGCTACCGGTCATCGACTCGCACACCGGCCCCTTCGTCGAAGGCGAGGAAGGCGCCGGGCCGCGGCGCTTGCGCACCTGGCAGGAAATGGAAACCGTCGCCACGACGGGCGGCGTGGTCTGCACCTGGCCGCTCGCCTACAGCGGCAAGACCGGGCAAAGAAACTCGCTCAAGGATTGGGCCGAGGAAATCGTGCGCATGAAGGCCCGCCTCGGCATCGAGCATTGCGGCCTCGGCACCGATGGCGGCGGCGGCTTGCCGCAATTCGTCAAGGGCTGGGAATCGATCGCCTCGTTGCCGAAGCTGATCGCCGCAATGCGCGATGTCGGCCTCACCCAGGCCGACATCGCGGCTTTCGTCGGCGGCAATGTTCTACGCGTGCTCGGCAAGACGCTGGGCTAAGCCAGCATCCTGCACAGCCGCGCCTATTTCGCTTCGGGGAAGTCGGCGCCCAGCGACACGGCGCGCCATTTCTCCATCTCGGCGCTGAACTCCTTGAGCTTCGCGGTGACCGTGTCGAAAGCCGGCCGGCCGAGCAGCAAATGCAGCGGCGGCTCGGGCGATTCGACGGCGGCAATGATCGCCTCGACGCCACGCACCGGGTCGCCCGGCTGCTTGCCGCTGTTGCCCTGCACGTTGGCCCGGCGGGCACCGGCGGATTGCGCGTAGTCGGCGATCGCGCGCGTCGGGGTCTTCAGCGAACGGCCCGCCCAATCGGTACG
>CAIXAY010000120.1 GCA_903917505.1 uncultured beta proteobacterium
CAATGACGCGTGCATCGTGACATTGACCGCGTACTCGGCGCTGTAGCCTTCCTTCTTCATCATCGGGATCATCACGCCGCCCATCGCCGACGTATCCGCGACCGGCGAGCCGGAAACGCCGCCGAACAGGGTACAGGCGACGACGTTAGCCAGACCCAGGCCACCGCGCACATGTCCCATCAGCGAGCGGGCGAAGTCGACGATCTTGTCGGCGATGCCGCCGTGCAGCATCAGTTCGCCGGAAAAAATGAAGAAGGGAATCGCCAGGAAAGAAAACACGTTCATCCCGGAGATCATGATCTGGAAAGGCGTTGCCAGCGGCAGCCCCTCGATCAGGAAGGTCGCGATGCAGCTCAGGCCGATGGCAAAAGAGACCGGCGCACCGAGCAGCAGGATGATCGTAAAGACGAGACAAAGGACGGTCAGTGCCATGATCTGATCACTTTCTTGTCGGCAAAGAGGGCTATCAGATGTTCGATCGAGAACAACATGATGAGGGCGCCGGCAATGATCGGCGGCACATAGCGAAACGCGGTCGAGATCCCGAGTGTCGGAATGCTCGAGGGGTACACCGACTCGGCCATGATCAGGCAGCCGCTGAGCAGAACGGCGCCAAAGGTGAAGCTGATGCAGTAGACAATCAGGTCCACGTATTTGCGTATCCTTTTCGGCAAGAACACCACCAGGGTATCCATGCCGATATGGCCTTCGTCACGCACGCCCGCAGACGCGCCAAACATGGCCACAACGATCACCATGAGCAGGGCAACCTGTTCGGCAAAAGCCGGCGCATCATTGAACACATAGCGCATGATCACGCTGTAATCGACGACACAAACGAGGCTCGCCAGCCCTGTGCAGGCAATATACATTGCCCAGCGCGACAGCCTCGTATTTACTGCAGTTAGCCAATTCACTGATTCCTCCTTGATAAAATTCGTTGCGAACAATCAAGCGGTCCTTCCATTCGGATCGCATCGCTACGCACGGCGCAACGTCGGGATCGAAGCGGTATTGTTTTTGGTGCCGGGACTCTGTCGTTTTCCCGAACGCTTGCGGCGCAAGGAGAACTCGAACGGGCGGAATTCTAGGGCAGGCTACCTGTCGGCAACCTGTCAGAAGGCAGGATCCTGCGTTCGACGCCGCGGCCCGTGCAAGGTTCCGGATTTATTGCCTTGCCGGTGAACTCGGCGCGCCCGGCTCCGGCAGCGGAAACTCGACGCGCACCAGCAGGCCCGACTTCGCCGCCGGCTTTTGCAGGGAAAGCCTTGCCCGGTGGCGAACCGCGACTTCCTTGACGATGGACAAGCCGAGGCCGGAGCCCTCGACCGACTGTTCATCGAGTCGCACAAAGCGATCGAGCACGTGTTCGCGGCTGTCTTCCGGAATTCCCGGCCCGTTGTCCTCGACTTCGATAAAGGGGAATCCCTCCGGCGCGGTACCACAGCGCACCGTGACGCGGCCATTGTCGGGCGTGTAGCGCAAGGCATTGTCGATCAGGTTGGCGAGCAGTTCCCTGAGCATCCAGCGAAATCCCGTGGCCACGGCTGCCTTGACCTCGAATCCCAGGTCAATGTTCTTGCCCAGCGCGACGTCGATAAAATCCGAAGCCGCCGTTTCGAGCAACTCGTTGAGCGCGACCGGCTGCATGTCGTCGGCCGGATTCGCGTCGGCGGACGAGCGGGCCAGCGCCAGCATCTGCTTGGTCAGGTGCGCCAGGCGCCGGGCCGATTCCTGCATCGATTGCATGCGTGCCAGGGGTTCGCCGGTCATGCTCCCGGCGGCGAGTTCAAGCTGGGTCTGCAGGCCGGCGAGCGGCGTTCGCAGTTGATGTGCGGCGCTCGAGATGAAGGTCTGCTGGGCAAAGCCGGCGTCGCGCAAATTGTTCAGCAGTCGGTTGATCGCACTGACCAGCGCCCGGGTCTCGCTCGGCGTGCCTTCCTCGCTGACCGGCCGCAGATCGTCCGCGGCCCGGTGCTGAATCCGTTGGCTGAGAAAATCGAGCGGCTTCAGGGCATAGCGCACGCCGAAGAACACGGCGCCCATGGAAAGGATGATCAGCAGGCCGTCGACCCACAGCGTGGCGAACATGGCACGGGTCGCCGCCATTTCACGCTTGTGAATGGTTTCGGCAACGACGACGATCACCGGCCGGGTCGATTCTTCGACGCGGTGGCGGTAGGTCGCCACGCGCACCGGCAGGTCCCCGAGCATCTCGAAGCGATAACTCGGATTGCCGGGCGCCGCCGGATCGGCAAGCTCAGCCAGCCGGCGATCGCCCGAGATCAGCGTTCCGTCGCTGTCGATCAGCGCATAAAAAATCCGGTCGATGGCATCGGGGCGCACGGCCGCGCTGGTCCGCGAGGGCGGATCGGGATCGAACCGTGCGGCCACCGCCTGTGCGGTGCTGTACAGGGCATAGTCGTAGGCCGCGTTGGCGACGCTGAGCCCGGCCCGATAATCCGAGACGACGCTGGCCCCCATCAGCAGCAAGAGCGGTACGAGCAGGAAGGCGAGCAGCCTGCGGCGCAGTGAAAACGGCGCCCTGACGGCACTGCGCGTTTTCATGTCCGCTTTCATGTCCGTTTTTATATTAACTCCAGCCGATAGCCGATGCCGCGCACGGTGCGAATCTGAACCGCTGCATTGCCGAGCTTGGCGCGCAGGCGCGAGACGTAAAGCTCCACGGCATTGGCCGAGACTTCGTTATCCCAGTCGCCGAGACTGTCGATCAGCTTCTGCTTGGACAGCACCCGGGGAGCGGCCATGATCAGCTGTTGCAGCACCTCCCATTCGCGGATCGGCAGATCGAGAAGCTGATCGGAAACCCTGGCGGAACGCAGGCCGAGATCGAGCTGCAAGGGCCCGAAGACCAGCTCCGCGCTTGCCGCTGCCTGGCTGCGCCGAATCAGCGCGCGCAGGCGGGCTTGCAATTCGGGCAGCAAAAAAGGCTTGAGCAGATAATCGTCGGCCCCGATATCGAGCCCCTTGACGCGATCTTCCAGACCGTCCCGCGCCGTGAGAATGAGAATCGGCAAGGTCATCCGTTTGCGGCGAACGCGGCGGATCAGTTCGAGTCCGTCCATCACCGGCAGGCCGAGATCGACGATCGCCAGGTCATACGCCGTCGTCGCCAGCGCGGCTTCCGCCTGTTCGGCCATGCCGACGTGGTCGACCGACATGCTCGACCGGGCCAGCCCTTCGATGATTCCGGCAGCGACGATGGCGTCGTCTTCGACAAGCAATATGCGCATGTGCCTCCTCACTCCGATTATCCGCTTCGGCGGCCGCCAGCGCGCGGCGCGGTGAAGCGTATCGTGGTTCAGGTCTTGCCCGGCCGCGGGTTCGAACCGCCATGAACTCGAATGCCGGTCGGTTTATGCATGGGGCGATCGTTCTCTTGGCTACGGTCATCAGCGCGTGACTGTAGTGGTCTTCGCTCGCCAGCGCAACATCTGCGCGCCGGCCTTTCACTATGGCCGCGGTCCGTCGCCAAAGCCGCCGGTCAGCCTGCTTTGAGGCGACGCTCCCTTCTGCCCACTCGCCGTCGCCCGCGAAAATTGCATGCGTGCAGATCGTTTTCAAAGGTGGCAAGGCCGCGACTGTCATCAGGCTGTAATTTGCAGCGAGGACAATGTTTTGCGCGCCGCTTGCAGGTGCGCTGTGAATTCGGCCAGGAAAAATAGACAAGGACGCCAATGAAACGAAAGCTGGAGCAATACGTGGGGCGAATTGTGCGTCTCAACAATTGGGTATTTCAAGACTTGAAGAATCGAGCAATGCGCCAGGGACAATCCCTGGAAAACATATTCTTGGTGGCGGGAGTCAGTCTGGGAGTGCACCAGTTGATCTGCTACAGCGCCAACTTCCGCGTTCTGGTTGGCATGGCTGACGTCGCATTGATTTGAAGTTTCGCTCCGGGCTGCTGGTGCCTGAAGCCTTTAATCCAGGCATTGCCCGACCGATTGCCTCTGGCTTCTGTCGGGCGCGGACGATCGAGCGCCTCGCCGGATGGCCTGCATGGCGAACAGCGTCGAGCCCTCATCTTCCCGCCGGCCTTCGTCAAGTAATTGCTGCCTTGACCAAGAATAATCAGAGAACTTTATTCTTTCGTCATGTTCGATGTGCGAGTAGCCACGGGGCGATAGCGGTCGCAGGGCGTGACACGAACATCGCCTGCCTGCCTTCGTATTTTTGATCCGGAATTCGAGCAACGCGCCTCCGCTACTGGATTATCTTCTGATGGAACGACCGGGATCACCGATGAGCGCAGACAAGACCAACGAAAGCCAGGAATACGAGCGCCGGATTCATGCCGAATTGCTCGACAGTTTCGACGAAGAACTGGAAATGGAAATCGACGACGACCGCATGAATGCACTGATCGCCGAGGCCATGAATCCTCCCGGCGGCAGCTCGGATGCGGACCGCAATTTCTACTTCAAGGAACTGTTTCGCCTGCAGGGCGAACTGGTCAAGCTTCAGGACTGGGTCGTCGATAAGAAACTCAAAGTGGTGGTGCTCTTCGAAGGTCGTGACGCGGCCGGCAAGGGCGGCGTCATCAAACGCATTACCCAGCGCCTCAACCCGCGGGTGTGCCACGTGGCGGCGCTGCCGGCGCCGAGCGAACGCGAACGCGAACGCAGTCAATGGTATTTCCAGCGTTATGTGTCGCATTTGCCGGCGGGCGGCGAAATCGTCCTGTTCGACCGTAGCTGGTACAACCGGGCCGGCGTGGAAAAGGTCATGGAGTTCTGCAGCGAAGACGAATACGAGGAATTCTTCCGCACCGTGCCCGAGTTCGAGAAGATGCTCATCCGCTCGGGAATCATCCTGATCAAGTACTGGTTCTCGATTACCGACGAGGAGCAGAACATGCGCTTCACGATGCGCATTCACGATCCGCTCAAGCAATGGAAGCTCAGCCCGATGGACATGGAGTCCCGCCGGCGCTGGGAGCAATACACGCAAGCCAAGGAAACGATGCTGGAACGAACCCATATTCCCGAAGCGCCCTGGTGGATCGTCGAAGCGGTGGACAAGAAGAAGGCTCGCCTTAACTGCATCCATCATTTATTGAGCCAGATTCCCTACGCCGAGGTCGAAAGAGACCCGGTGGTTCTGCCCGAGCGCGTTCATAACCCGGACTATCACAGGAATCCAGTGCCCAAGGAAATGTTCGTGCCCGCGGTCTATTGAAACGGTATCGCCTCGCGTTTGAACGGATTCCGGCATGACGCCGACTTTCCTGAGACATGACGCCGTATCGTACGGCTCCGATACATCGGGGCTGATTTGCGGCTAGATCGTTGCCCGCGACCAATGATCGAGCAGGCCGACGATTGTCTGATCGCCGTCTTCAATGACCTCCTTTATGATTTTTCCTACGAAGCGCCGCAAATTGCCGCGCTGTGCATGTGTGTGCGCCACAGCTAGGTCGTCAGTGCCCGCCTGCATTCTCTGCGCAGCATTGATCGCTTGCGGGTTTCGGTAAAGACCGGCGAGCGCTTCGGGTCGCCGGCATCCCTGCTCACCCACCTGTTGCGGGATCAAGCCGATGGGCTGCAGCAGATCGCCCGCCGCGCGGTAACGCATGTCGATCAGATTGAAGATGGCTTGCTGGCGGAACGTGCCGTCGCAAAGCGCAGCGCCCTCGGTACCCTGTGCCGCGTTTATGTTCGCCTGCGCCGTCTCCTGGCACTGCCCATCAACATCGTTGCCGGCCTCTTGGGCATGAATGTCGGCGGCATTCCCCTGGCCCAGAAAGAACACGGGTTTTGGATCATCACCGCGCTCATCGCCGTTTTCAGCGCGCGACGATTTCGCAGCGGAACCAGCGGGTCCCAGTATCGCGTGCGTCGAGCACGGGCTGAATGTCGGTCTGTTCGTCGAAAGCCAGTCCGTTGCGCCGGTAAAGCGTTCCCTCGAGACGCGACCAGCGGTGATGCACGTCAAGCGCCAGGCCCGGCCCGCCGGGCGCGTCGCCGATGTACACGATCAAGCGATAGAACTCGACGGCAAGTTCATCGGCCTTGCTGGTGAGCACCTGCACACCCTCCATGCCGATATCGAGCAACAAGCCCAGCACCGACCCCGCATGGTTGCCGCGAAAGACCCAGATCGGCCGGATGTCGTCGCCCGCAGCCACCTGAAAGAACTGTACTCGTTCCGACTTGCGTTTATCCATGCCGATTTGTCTCCGATTATCTTATGGCCATTGCGTTGACCGCGCGGCCGGTCGAAAGCGCCTGGCGGCCGCGAGCGCGGTGTTTGCGCGGCGATGCGGCGAACGGACCACGCCGGCTTGAGCGTCAGCCTGCGCTGCGCCCGGCCTTATCCCTGCCAGGGCTGAAACAGCGCCGACAAATTCCGGTCGAGCAGCGCCGGTGGCGCCAGGTTGAGCTGGCCGATCTGCCGCAGCCTGTCTTCGGTGCTCTTGTCGAGCGTCGCGAAGCGGATGCCGATCAGCTTGCTGTCGCTGTGCGCGACCACCCCTTCGACGGCCAGCAGGGAATCGTCGTTGCTGTGCAGAATGTCGAGGCGGCAGGCCTGTCCGGGCGAAGCGCTCAGTTGATGCAACCGGGCCTCGAACAGGGCGCCATGCACCGAGATGTCGATCAGATCGCCGCGGTAGGCGACCAGATTCAAGCGCAGTTCGCTGCGCGAGTGAAAAGGAAAGCGGGGGTATCGGCGCAGGTCGTCGGAGGTCATGGGTCAGTGTCCGCAAGTTTTTCTGTTCATGCGCCGACTTTAGCGCCCTCATGTTGCAGTTTGGTTTCGCCGGCGCCCGGCTTTCGGCTTCGCCGTCGTCGGTGTCATCTCCCGGCAATGTCCTGCGTTGATAATCGGGTGATAAATCGGACGGAGGGATTTCAATCATGTTACGGAAGGTCGCCGCCACGCTGTGCGGCTGTGCCCGATGGATTCTCAGGCTGCCGCAGGCGACGGGGATGCTGTTTGCCGCGCGGACTCCTCTGGGACGATCGATCAAGATCTTCCTGTTCGGCCTCGGCGCTGTCCTGCCCCTGGGTTTGCTGATCTGGGTCCTGCTTTTCTGGCACGGCGGTTGCGTCACTCGATACCGCTATTCGCGATCAAGCGTCGGCTGATCGAGGATCCCGGCCTGACCCGGCGAGCCCCTGCCGGGATTCATCCTCAGCAAAACAATATTCCATTCATGTTGCACGTCCGGCGATCGACCCCTGCGGCGCGCGCAAGCGCTGATCGGCGGGTCCGCTGACTGTGCTTGTCGCAGCGCAACCGTGTAACGTGCTTGCAATCTTCCTGCAACATACTGCGGCCAAACGCGGCTGCCCCGTCCCGGAATTCAATGATCGCAAGCACCTCCCCCTTCAAGCAGGAATTGTCGGCCCGCTACGCGGATTGGTGGCCGCCGCTGCTGGTCGTCGCCCTGCTGGTTCTGTTCTGGGTGACCATGCTCAACCGCGCCGAGCGCGACGATGCGCTGGCCATCCGCGACGCGATGGTGAACCACGATAACGTCGCCCTGGCGATGTCCAGCCATACCGATCAATTGCTCGACCGGTTGCGCTTTTACGGGCAGATCCTGTCCGGCGGCGCGCAGTCCGAACCGGCCAGGACGCTGATCAGTTCGGCGGCCAGGCTGGACCGGTCCTTCCTGCGCCTGATGTATTTCGACGACGCCGGAAGCCTGCTCTTTTCCACGGGCCGCAAGCCTGAACCCTGGCTCTTGGCGCTGGCCGGCGAGTTCGCGCGGCGACCCGTGGCCGGCACGGCCGGCGAGATCGCCATCGGCACGGTGCCGCCGCTCGAATACGCCCAGGCGTGGAACCTGCCCATGCTTTACCGGCCGAGCGTTGCCGGCGCGGGCAGCGGCGGTTTCCTGCTGGCCCTCGTCGACCTTGGAAATTTTCCCCGGCGTTTCGAGGACGTCGTGCTCGGCAAGAGCGGCGAGATCGTTCTGCTGGCCAACGACGGGCGCGAACTCCTGCGCATGAATGGCAGCCGTCTTGACCGGGTCGGGTCGATCGTCGGCACCGAGCGCTTCCGGCTCGCCTTCGCGGGCAATGGCGGGCAACTGAGCGAGCAGACAGACGAAGCCCGCGAACGTCTCTACTCGTACCGGAAGATTCCGTCGAGTCCGCTCGCGGTGCTGGTCAGCCGCAGCCGTTACGACGTGCTGCAGCAAAACCATGACGTGCAGCGCGGCTATTTCGGGGCGGCACTGCTGATGACGCTGCTGATGCTCTTCCTGACCGGGTTGTGGATCATCGCCGCGCATCGCCGCCACCTGCTGATCGGCAGCCTGACGCTGGAACAGGAGAACAATGCGCGGCTGATCGCCCAGATCGAAAAAGAGAAGGAAGCGGCCTATCGCCTGGCCACTTACGACAAGCTGACCGAACTGCCCAATCGCATGCTGTTCGCCGATCTGGCCAGCCGCTATGTCGGGCGCGCGAAGCGGTTGCGCGGCCGTTTCGCCGTGATGTTCATCGACCTCGACCGCTTCAAGCCGATCAACGACACCTACGGCCACAAGGTCGGCGACCTGATCCTGATCGAGGTATCGAAACGGTTGCAGCAATGCATGCGCCAGTCCGATGTTGTCTCGCGCTACGGCGGCGACGAGTTCGTCGCGCTGGTCGCCGACCTGCGCAGTAGCCAGGATGCCGCCGGCATCGCCGGCAAGATCATCGAGAGCGTGAGCGAGAACTATGTCGACCTGGTCGACGCCGAACTCAGGGTCACGCCGAGCATCGGCATCGCCTTCTATCCGGACGACGCCGACGAAATCGAGGTCCTGGTGCGCCGCGCCGATGCGGCGATGTACCAGGCCAAGGGCAAAGGACGGGCGACCTTCGCCTTCGCCGATCCGGAGCTCAATCGCCGCATCGAATTCGGCTACCAGATCGAGGCGGCGTTGCCGGCCGCCTTCGCCAATCGCGAAATCGAGGTGCACTATCAGCCGAAAGTCTCGCTCGCGGATTTCAGCATCACCGGGCTTGAAGCCCTGGCGCGCTGGAACCATCCGCAATTCGGGCCGATATCGCCGGGCGATTTCATCCCCGTGGCGGAGAAATGCGGCGCCATCGTCGAACTCGGCGAATACATCATCGACGCCGTGTGCCGGCAGCTCGCGCAGTGGTCGCAAGCCGGCGTGCCGCTGGTGCCGGTGGCGGTCAACATCTCGCCCCTGCAATTGCGCTCGCCGCAGCTCTACGACGTCATCGTGGCGACGCTGGCGCAATACGGTATCGCCCCGCGCTTCTTCGAAATCGAGATCACCGAGACCGGCCTGGTCGACACCGATGATTTCATCGACACCCTGCGCCGTCTCGACGATCTCGGCATACACCTGGCCATCGACGATTTCGGCACCGGTTATTCCGGGCTCAGCCACCTGCGCGACCTGCCGGCGAAATTCCTGAAGATCGATCGCTGTTTCATCGAGGAAATCCGCAACGACTCGACCGATGCAGCCATCGTCAGCAACACCATCTCGCTGTCCCACAACCTGCGGCTGCTGACCATCGCCGAAGGCGTCGAGACGCGCGAACAGGTGGCGCACCTGCGCGCCGCGCGCTGCGACCAAGCGCAAGGCTATTACTTCTCGCCGCCATGCGCGGCAACTGCGGTGGAACCCCTGCTGGTTCTGGGACAGCTCCATGGCAACACGAACTGAGGGCCCGACGCGATGACGACCAATATGAAGCGATGCCTGGGTCTTGCCGCATTGATGCTGCTAAGCGGCCTTGCCGGCAGCGCGCAAGTGCGCGCGGAAACCTGCGAGATGCCGCGCAGCATCCGGTTTTCGATGATTCCGTCGGGCGAGGTCGAGAAAGACATGGCGCGTTACCAACCCCTGCTCAAGCGCATCGAGCAGACCACCGGCCGGCCGGTCTCGCTGGTGCGCCCGAGTTCCTATGCTGCGGTCGTCGTGTACCGGCTCGCATTTCCTGGACACGGTTTTGCAACTCAGGCCGCCTTTCGTATGGCATAAGCCTGGCGGGCTTCAAGGGGTGACATGAAGTCCAGTTTTTCCAAACGCCAATGA
>CAIXAY010000121.1 GCA_903917505.1 uncultured beta proteobacterium
CGGCGCGATGATAGCCGGCCCGTGACGCGCGCGCGACCCGAATTTCGTAGGAATCCAGTTTCAGGCAAAACAGACACGGGGGCCTTCTGCGAACCGGCGCGCAGCGAGGGACCCGCGACCCGCGCGCGAGAAGTTCTCCAGAAAATCTGAAACGCCTATAAAAAGCGGCCGGCCCTCACCCGCAAAAGAAATCCTATGTCTGGTTGTTGCAACCAGGGCACGGACGCGCGCGCTTAAAGCCTCGAAACGAGGCAGGCTGATCCGCTGTCGGAGGACCCGACACGCCAATAGGGACTCCCCGCGAGAGCGGTCGCGGCACTACAGCAGTCGACGTTGCGACAGTTCGTTGCGGCGATGTCGTGGCAGTGTCGCGGCAGTGGTCGGTGCTAGGGCGGCGCTGCCGGGTCCTACTTGTGGCGGACGGTGCGCTGCCGCGGCGCTGGCGCCGCCGTAGCGATGTCCGCGGCATTCCCGGCGGCGCGGCTGCGCTCGAGCGGCGGCAGCCGCGGGAGCGTTATTTTGACAAGCAGTCTCAAGAATGCTTGACAGGCGCCGCGCCATTTAGTACTATACTTCCCGAAGAATTCCGCGTTTCGGCGCTGCGCTAACGGCACCGAACCGCAAAGCAACGGAGTAAGGACCGCAATGCTTAAGCCTTTCGAAACTGTCGCGCCGATCGTGCGCGAGCAGTCCGGCGGCGAGAAACTGACACACGCCGAGCAAACGGCATGGTCTAACCGTCGGCCATGAGCGCTACCCGCTACATCGCAGAGTGGATTGCCGCGCAGCACCTCGACAAGCACGGCGAGTGGGATCCTGACATGGACGAGTACGGCGAGCGCTGCGCGCCGGCACTCGAACTAGCTAAGGCAATTGCCGTGCGCGAGTCGCAGAAATGCAACGTCGCCGAGTGGTGCCGCGTGAGGATCGAGATATTCAACGCCTCGCTTGGCATCCCCGCGCGCAGTGGTGCCGCGTGGGATGTCGTCGCTACTTGGCACGGCGATTGGGCAGGCAACTGGCAGGAGGATCTCTCATGACAATCGGAACACTGGCAACGCGCCGCATTGCGGCCGCTGTGCTGGCGGCGCTCATTGCGAGTAATGCCAACGCGCAGACAACTGTTTGCGGGATCTCGGGCAGCCTGGTTGTTTGCAATAGCGGCCCGTCTCTTGGCGATAGCATCCAAAACGGACTGAACGCGCTGGCCAATGGGCTGATTGAGGACGCAGCAGACAAACAGGCTCGCGCCGCGGCCGCGGCAGCCGCCGAGGCAGCCGCACGCCGAGCCGAGATTGCCCGCGCGCATCGTGCGCAGGAGGCGGCGCAGCGTGCGCAAGATGCCGCCGCGACCGCGCAGACGCTGGCCGCGCTGGAACAAGAAGACGCCTCTGCGGCCGAAGAGAACGCGAACGCTTCCGCCGAGATATTCGAGCGCTTGCGGAGCAAGAATGGCGACCGCCTGCAAGGAGATTGCCAAGTACTTCGCGAGTTCTGCGGCGCCCACCCTGATACATGCAGCCGATTTAAGGCGAACGAGAACGCAGCGCCGCTGACTTACCAATTCGCTGTCATGCGGTGCAACGACAGCAAAGCGAAAACGCCTAAGGCCGCCAAAACCGCCTCAACAGAGAATCCCGCGGCCGCAGGGAACCTGTGCGCGCAGTATCCTGCGATGTGCCGGGAGCCGCAGCCATGAGCGCCGCCAGCCTATACACGCTGGCGCTGGTCGACGCGGCCTATGTCGACGCGCTCATGCTGGCAGCATCTGAACAGATAACGCTGGTCGGGCCGTTCACGCACAGAAAACCAGCGCGCCGCGCGCCCGCCGATCGTTTCGCCAATTGGCGCCTAAGACTGCGAGCGGCAGCGCTGACAGCTGTGTATCGCGACGCGCCGTTGCTCCAAGGACTTCAACGTCGAGCCGTTGTGAGCGGCTCGGGAGGGTTTCAAACGTGACCAACAGAACTGTCACCGCTGAAGTATCTATTGCGCAGCTAAAAGCCGCGCTGCTGTTCGCGCCGAAGTCTGACGTAGTGCGTCAGTACCTGGTCGGTGCGTGTTTTGATTATCAGCCGCAGCGCTGCATGCGGCTCGTTGCGACAGACGGGCACCGCATGATCGTAATTAACTTGGGCGGCGAACCGAACGCTGTCAGTGGCGTGCGTTTCGTTGTCTCGCGCGACGTGCTAGACCGCGCAGTAAAAGCGTACGCCAAAGAGCGCGCTATCCAGGTGACTTGGTCGCAGGACACGGACCCCGATCCTGAGCGCGGAGGCGTTGTAATTGTTCGCTGCGCAAAGATCACGGCCGGCGAACTGCCAACGACAGACGTGCAGGACAGCATCGGCCGCTTTCCCGAGTACGGGCGCATCGTGCCGTCTAAGACTTCGGGCAAGACGGCGCAGTTCAACGCGCTTTATCTCGCCGATTGCGCCAAAGCTGCCGAATTGCTTAAGGCAACCAAGCGGCGGGATGAGGTTCCGGGTTTTATCAATGTCGCGCACAACGGCGACAGCGCTGCGCTAATTGACCTCGGCGAAAGCGCCTTTGCAATCGTGATGCCTTGCCGGCCGGGAGCGCTGCCCGCGCTGCCGGACTGGTTTGCGGGCGCTCCTGCAAAGGCGGCCGCATGAGCGCGCCGCGGTGGAAATGTCCTGCTTGCGGCAGCACAGACGTACACATTGCGTTGCCTGCTTGGCACCGCGAAGACATCGGCGACAACGGCGAAGTTTGCGAACCGGAGTACATCGAATCCGACACCGAGGCGCAGGTGCTTTGGTGGGTTTGCAACGCCGATGAATGCTACGAAACCGGACAAGGCGAACCCGTCGACTTGCTCAAAGAGGCGCAGTCATGAGCCGCAAGCAATTGACCGCCTACAGAGTGCGCGCCGGGCGCAAGAGGACTCACAATGATCTCATCTGACAAGTTAGACGAATTCGTCACGCTAGCGCAGGACATTGCCGCGGCGCTCGGCGGGACGGTAACCAAACCGCCAACAG
>CAIXAY010000122.1 GCA_903917505.1 uncultured beta proteobacterium
CCTCCTTGGGCTTGGCCCTTTGTTTGCCTGCAAAATGAAAAAACGATTTTCGACAACGCCTGCTTACCTGCGGGAGGGCACAGCGCCGGCGGACCGGCGCGCGCGCCCCGACCTACGACAATAAAATCTGCTTGGCGCCCTTCCTTGCCGGCCGACGGCGCGACTCGGCGCCTGGCGGCAGCCCGGGCTCGCATTGCGCCATCGAGCGCTCCATGTGCGCCTGCATCGCCTTCGCTGCGCCGGCCGGATCCTTGGCGGCAATCGCGTTCATGACATCCGCATGTTCGGCGAGCGCCACGTGCGGCCGCCCGTCGCGGCAGGTGCCCTGATTGCGCAGCTGCGTGATGAGGTCCGGCGTGATCAGGCCGAGCAGCGAGCGCAGCACCGTGTTGTGCGAGCACTCGGCGATCTTCAGGTGGAAGAGCAGGTCTTCTTCGAGCGCGAATGAGCCGCTCTTGACCTGCTGGCAAAACTCCTCGTGACTTTGCCTGAGCTCGGCGATCTCCTTCTCGGTGGCGCGGATCGCCGCCAGTTTCGTCGCGTGGATCTCGAGAATGAAGCGGATTTCCAGCAGCGATTCGAGATCGTTGCGGTCGAGGTTGAGGACATTGGCAATCAGCCCCTCGAGCGCCTTGACGCCGAGGCTGGCGACGATCGTGCCGCTCTGCGGCAGCGTCTTCAGGATGCCGTAGAAGTCGAGCCGCTTGATCGCTTCGCGAATGTGCCCGCGCCCGACGCCGAAACGCTCGGCAAGCGCGCGCTCGGGCGGCAGCCGGTCGCCGGGTTTGAGCACGCCGGTCGAGAACAATTCCTTGATCTGCTCGATGATGATATCGGCAGGGCTCTGCAGGTCGATCTCGCGGAAGTGCTCGATGACCGGTTTCACGGCCGCTTTTTTAGTCCCGCCAGGCATTTTCGTTGCGATCTTATTGGTTTGTTGGATTTTGGTTAGCCAATCGTATGCAGCGCAGATTAGTCTCCTCGCCAATGCAAGTCAAGAATGAAATTCTCAGCTTTTTTGCCACGGCGGCGAAGAAAATCAGCCTGCATGGCAGGCTTCGTTGCGCCGCAAAATATCAGGATTGGTGCGCACGACCTGCCGCGCGATACCGGTGATGGACTTTCTTCAAGCGCCGCGCGGATGCTCCTTGACGCGCGAGATGAGCTGTGTCGGGTTCACGAAGCGCAGCGCGATGAGCAGCCAGAAGAGCGTCACGACCATATACACCATCGCCATCGCATCGACCGACTGCGGCGCGCGCACGCCGGCAGCGAACACCGCGTAGTAGAGCGCGACGACGAGCGTCTGCGAGTCCGACCCGGCGGTCAGGAAAGTGAGCTCGAACATCGCGATCGTGCGCACGAGGACCAAGTGTGCCGCGGCGAGGATGCCCGGCGCGCGCAGCGGCACCAGGACGTGCCAGAACATGCGCGTCGTGCATCATGCCGCTTCCGCCGCGTAGACGAGGGTGCGCTCGGCGTCGGCATGCACGGCAACGCGGTCGCCGACCGCCGCCTGCGCCGGCGAGCGCACGTAGAGCGCATGGCCGTTTTCGATGAGCACCGTAAAGAGCGAGTCGCGGTCGCCATACTCGGCGTTGTCGACGCGCGCGGCAAAGCTGTTGCTGCCAGCGCGCTCAGGTCCCAGCTCGAGTTCGTCGGGACGCAGTGCCACCGTCGCGCGCCGCCGCTTGAGCGCTTGCATGCGCACGCCGGTGAGCTGCAGGCCGTCGCCCTTGAGGAAGACGCGGTCGCCTTCCTCGCGCTCGACGTCGAGATCGAAAACGTTGCGGTAACCCATGAAGCGCGCAACGTGCAGGTTGGCAGGCCGCGCGTAGATCTCTTGCGGCGTTGCGAACTGCTGCATGACGCCGTCCTTCATGACGACGATGCGGTCGGCGAGCGAGAGCAGTTTGGACAAGGGTTCGTCCATCAGGATCAGCGGCGGCCCGATGACGATCGCGCGGGCGATCGCGACGCGCTGCTGCTGGCCGCCGGAGAGCTGCCCGGGAAGCTTGTGTTCCTATCCTTCGAGCTGCACGAGTCGCAGCGCTTTGGCGACGCGCTGCTCGATCTCGGCCGAAGCGACCTTGCGCATGCGCAGGCCGAAGCCGACGTTGCGTGCGACGCTCATGTGCGGGAACAGCGCGTAGTTCTGGAAGACCATGCCAAAGCCACGCTGCTCGGGCGGCAGCGTGTCGATGCGCGTCTCGTCGAGCATGATGCTGCCGCCGGACAAAGGCAGGAGCCGGGCGATGCAATTGAGCGCCGTCGTCTTGCCGCAACCCGACGGCCCGAGCAGCGCGTTGAACGACCCGCCGGCAGTGGCAAACCGGCGCGTCACC
>CAIXAY010000123.1 GCA_903917505.1 uncultured beta proteobacterium
CGACTGAAACTGGATTCGATTCATCGCCACAATTCCGTCCTCCCACATGTTGAGGAGTACAGGCTACGACCCGGCAGGCTCGCCACATGCGCCTGGCTGACCATTGTTGCTAATCAGGAATCGTTATGGGTAGAAGTATGGGTAGGATTCAACAAAAAATCATCAAATCCAGTAACAGAGCGGGTTTGCGCGGTATTCTGGCGGAAGGTCAGGGATTCGAACCCTGGAGGAGCGTAAACTCCTGCCGGTTTTCCTTACCACTATGGCTTTCGCCACCAGACGCGCGTCTGTTTGATGGTCTGGACTTTGCCTTCGCCCTAGCTTCATCAGCCTTAGGCGGGAGCCGTCAAGTCTCTACACGTTCCTGGCCGGGGCCAGGCTTCGCTCGGCGTTACCGCGGCATTCCTGCCTGGGGCTTCTCCGAATTTGACTCCTTACATCCAATGCGTTTCCGCAATGGCGCTCGATTTAACAAGACCGGTGCAATCGACCACTCTGCCAACCTTCCGTTGGATGCGAATTATAGCCAACCTTCAACGCGATCACTAAGCAATATCTGAAAGAGGAAGCGCATGCCGATGTTTTCTGATTCTCGTCCAGACCCGAATGAAAGAAATGCAGGCGTATATAATCGGGAGAAATTCAATCGGAGAGCGAAGCAATGAATGCAAGAGAACAAATGATGATGCCGCAGGGCGTCGTAGACCGCGTTGCGAAAAGCGGCATCATCGCGGTTCTGGTCATCGACGCTGTGCAGGACGCGGTTCCGCTCGCCCAGACGCTGCTCGATAACGGCATCGGCGCGATGGAACTGACGCTGCGCACCGATGCGGCGATTGAATCGCTGCGCGCAATTCGCGCCGCGGTTCCTGGCATGTTTGCCGGAGTCGGGACCATCCTGACGCCGGCGCAGGTCAAGCTGGCGCAGGACAATGGCGCGGCTTTCGGCGTCGCCCCCGGCTACAACCGCGAAGTCGTTGCGGCCGCCGCCGAGGCGGGGCTGCCTTTCGCGCCCGGCATCGCCACGCCATCGGAAATCGAAGGTGCGCTCAGCCAGGGCTGCCGGATCCTCAAGTACTTCCATGCCGAAGGCATGGGTGGTGTCGAATATCTGAAGGGCATCAACGCGCCTTACAAGCATCTCGGACTCAAGTACATTCCCTTGGGCGGGGTCAGCCTGGCCAATCTGCGCCAGTACCTGGCGATGAAGGAGATCATCGCCATCGGCGGCTCGTGGATCGCGCCGCAGGATCTGATCAAGGCCAAGGACTGGGCGGCGATCGCCAGGAACGCGCGCGACGCTTCGGCCATTTTCCATGAAATGCGGGGCTGAAAAAATGAACGCGATCGTCACCTGCTTCGGCGAAATCATGGGCCGCATCCAGCCGGAAGGCTACAACCGCATCCGGCAGGCTTTCCCGGGCAAGGCGGACATCACTTTCGCCGGCGCCGAGGCGAGCGTCGCGGTGTCCTTGCAGATGCTCGGCCGGCCGTCGCGCTACGTGACGGCGCTGCCGAGCGGGCCGCTGGGCGATGCGACCCTCGATGCCGTCCGGCGTTTCGGCGTCGATACCGGTTTCGTCGTGCGCGGGCCGGGGCGCTTGGGCCTGTACTTCGTCGAGAAGGGCGTCAATCAAAGAGCCAGCACGGTCATCTACGATCGCGCCGGCGCCTTGATCTGCGAGACGGCGGGCGACGCCTATGACTGGGCGGCTATCTTCGCGGACAGCGCCTGGTTCCACGTCACCGGGATCACGCCGGCGGTGTCGCGCAAGGCCGCCGATGCGGTCGTTCTCGCGGTGAAGCAGGCGAAGGAAAAGGGGCTGACCGTCTCCTGCGACCTCAATTTCCGCAAGAAGCTGTGGAACTGGGAAGCGGGAACGGCGCCGGAGAAACTCGCCGGGCGGGTGATGAGCGAAGTGCTTCCCTACGTCGATGTGGTGATCGGCAACGAAGAAGATGCCCAGGATGTCTTCGGCATCAAGGCCGAAGGATCGCGCGTCGAGGCCGGCGAACTGGCGATCGACAAGTATCCCGAAGTGGCGGCGAAACTGGCGCAGCGCTTTCCCAATGTCAAGAAGGTGGCTTGCACGCTGCGCGAGAGCATCTCGGCCAGCCACAACAACTGGGGCGCGATGCTCTACGACGTCAAGACGGGCAGCGCGAAATTCGCGCCGCTCGAAGCGGGGGTTTATTCGCCCTACGAAATCAGGAACATCGTCGATCGCATCGGTGGCGGCGATTCCTTCGCTGCCGGGCTGATCTATGGCTTGACCGACGCCAAGCTGAGCCTGGACGATGCCCAGGTCGTGGCCTTTGCCACCGCGGCATCGTGTCTGTGCCACTCGATCGAGAACGATTTCAACTACGTCACGAAAGAGGAAATTCTCGGGCTGATGAAAGGCGACGCCTCCGGGCGGGTCAAGCGCTGAACCCCGGTCCGGTGGTGCCAGGGCGCAGGGTTTGACGTTACAAACTGTTACCGCCTGGGCTGCAACTTGTGTCAAGCTATGGAGGTCAGTAGTTTGCAGCAGGCTAATTCTTTGGGAGGACAATTCCATGCAACCGCAATTTGAAATTTCCGGTCAGGTCACTCAGGACCTCGCCCAGCAACAGAATAAGGTTTTGCGCAACACTTACATGCTGCTCGCCTTGTCGATGATTCCGACGGTCCTCGGTGCGATGTTGGGCGTGCAGGTCGGCTTCACCTTGTTCGCCGGCAGCCCGATGCTCTCGTTCCTGGTTTTTCTCGGCATCGCGTTCGGCTTCATGTGGGGCATCGAGCGCACCAAGGACAGCGCCATGGGCGTCGTCCTGCTGCTCGGCTTCACTTTCTTCATGGGCTTGATGCTCGCCGGCATCCTGCGCGTCGCGCTGGGCTTTTCCAACGGCGGCTCGCTGATCGCCACGGCGGCCGGCGGCACCGGTGCGATCTTCTTCACCTTGGCGGGTGTGGCGACGGTGACGAAGAAGGATTTCGGCTTCATCGGCAAGTTCCTCTTCATCGGACTGGTGATCGTGATCCTGGCTTCGCTGGCCAACATCTTCTTCCAGATCCCGGCGCTGTCGCTGACCGTCTCTGCGGTCGCGATAATGATCTTTTCCGGCTACATCCTCTTCGACATCAGCCAGATCGTGCATGGCGGCGAGACGAATTACATTTCGGCGACGCTGAAAGTGTACCTCGATGTCTACAACATCTTCGTCAATCTGCTCAACATCCTGATGATCCTCGGCGGACGTCGCGACTGAGTTCTTTCGAAGACGTGGAAAGGGCGGCCTTGGCCGCCCTTTTTATTTGCTGCCCGAATCTAGGGAAAGAGCGGGCCCTGCGTCAATCTCAGGCCGGGCCGGCCGGGCGCCTGCGCAAAGTGCACCGAGTGGCGCGGCAGTTCCAGGCGGTTGAGCGACGCTGCGATGTCGCGCAAGGCAACGAGCTCGCAGTCGTTCGTCTTCCATCCGGCAAGCAGGCGCTCGATCGCGCCGGGGAACTTCATTCCTTCGAGTTCGGCGCGCAGCGTGAAGACATGGTCGCCGGCGATCGCGGCGGACAGCTGCAGGATGCGATCGGCGGCCTGCTCGGGGGTGAAGCCCGGTTCGAGCGCGAGGATTTCGTCGAGCGTCGGCAGGGTTGTCGGCAGCTGCGGGCAGGCGACAATTTCCCCGTCGATGACCGGCATGAAGGGATGGTTGCCGCGGCTGTCGCTGGCGTAATCGAAACCGAGTCGCTGCGTCAGGCGCAGGGCGTGACGATTCATGCGCCAGCCGGCGGCGGCGTGTGCGCCCGGCGCTTCGGCGAAAATTTCGCTAAAGCGCGCGCAGGCGCGCTGCATCTGGTCCTCGATCCAGGGATTGGCGGCGCCCGGCACTTTCTGTTCCCAACTGACGCGATTCCAGGCATGGATGCCGACTTCGAAGCCTGCGTAGCTGGCCTGGCGCAAGGTCTCGGCGCAGCGCGCCCCGATGTTCGGGGCGGGCAGCAGGCGGCCGTACAGGCGCGTGCTCAGGCCATAGTGCTGGCCGAGCGACGACAGCCGCGCTTCGCGTCCGCCATGATCGGGACCGAGCGAAAAGAAGAAAGTACCGCCGGCGTCGCAGCGTTCGAGGAGGGCGATCAGCGCCGGAACCCCGGCGAGGGTCCCGCGATAAGTGTCGGCGTCAATCTTGAGGGCAATGCGTTTCATTGATGCGGCAGTCCAGACTGAATGCAGAAGCGGAAGAAATTGATGGGACGGGGGATACCCCCGCGGCGATCAGGCGAACAGCAGGGCGGCGGCAGCTTTGCGGCCCTCGCTGACGAGTACGTTGTAGGTGCGGCAAGCCGCCGCAAGATCCATGGCTTCGAGCCCCTTGCGCGCGGCCATCAGCGGCCGCAACAGCTCGGGGCGCGGGAAGCGCAGGTGCTCGCCGGTGCCGAGCAGGATGATCTCGGCGTCGAGCGTCGCCAGAAATTCGAAATCGGCAATCGCCAGCGTCGCGAAAGTCGCCTGCGTCCACCCCGGGATGATGCGATCGGGGAGCACGACGAGGTTGCCGGTATGGCGAACCGCATTGACACTGGCATAACCCTCGCCATAGGCGGTAAAGGTGTTCTGACCTTCGAATTGGGTGGCCTGCAGCTTCATAAAATTGCGATGCATCGAGCGATAAAGTAGGATTATAACTTTTTGCCGGTCGCAATTCGCAGGCGCGCATGTGCGGCGCGCGATGTTGTGCCCGGGATGTGTTCAAAAAGGACGGTTTGCCCAGCGGCAGCCGCAACGGTTGAAGATCATGAAACCCATACTCAAGTCGGACAAGCTGGCCAACGTCTGTTATGACATTCGCGGTCCCGTGCTGCAGCAGGCCAAACAGATGGAGGACGAGGGCCACAAGATCATCAAGCTCAACATCGGCAATCTCGGGGCCTTCGGTTTCGACTCGCCGGAGGAAATCCAGCTCGATATCATCCGCAACCTGCCCAACGCAGCCGCCTATTCCGATTCGAAAGGCATATTCCCGGCGCGCAAGGCGGTGATGCACTACACCCAGCAGAAGCACATCAAGGGCGTGACGCTCGAGGACATCTACATCGGCAACGGCGTCTCGGAACTGATCGTCATGGCCATGAACGCGCTGCTCAACGCCGGCGACGAGGTGCTCGTGCCGGCGCCCGACTACCCGCTGTGGACCGCGGCGATCAGCCTGTCGAGCGGCACGCCGCGGCACTACCTGTGCGACGAGGCGCGCGGCTGGCTGCCGGATCTGGACGACATCCGCGCCAAGATCACGCCGAGGACGCGCGCCATCGTCATCATCAATCCGAACAATCCGACCGGCGCGCTGTACCCCGACAGCGTGCTG
The DNA here is from genome assembly GCA_903917505.1 of uncultured beta proteobacterium. The sequence continues at coordinate 5,344 of CAIXAY010000123.1, forward strand.
CTCGACATCGTCGCGATCGCCCGCGAGCACGGCCTGATCATCTATGCCGACGAAGTCTATGACAAAGTGCTGTACGATGGTGAGACGCACACGGCGATCGCCTCGCTGTCCGAGGACGTGCTGACGATCAGCTTCAACGGCCTGTCGAAGAACTATCGCTCGTGCGGCTACCGCGCGGGCTGGATGTTCGTTTCCGGCGACAAGCGCCAGGCGCGCGACTATATCGAGGGGCTCGACATGCTGGCCTCGATGCGCTTGTGCGCGAACGTGCCCGCGCAGTACGGGATACAGACGGCGCTCGGCGGTTACCAGAGCATCGCCGACCTGGTGGCACCCGGCGGACGCATGTGCCGGCAGCGCGATATCGCGCACGAGCTCCTGAACGCGATTCCCGGCGTCAGCTGCGTCAAGCCGAAAGCCACGCTGTACATGTTCCCGCGCCTCGACCCGAAAATCTATCCGATCGCCAACGACCAGGACTTCATCGCCGAGTTGCTGCAGAAGGAACGCGTGCTGCTGGTCCAGGGCACCGGCTTCAACTGGCCGGATACCGATCACTTCCGGCTCGTCTTCCTGCCGCACGAGGACGATCTGCGCGAAGCGATCGGACGCATTGCGCGCTTCCTCGAAAGCTATCGCAAGCGGCACGAGGCCTAAGATGCGCGTCATTGCGCTGACCGACGATGCCGGCGCCCTCACCGGCGGCCAGTGGCTGGCGCGCGCCGAGCCGGTGCATCGGCAGTTGCGGCCGCACCTGCCGGCCGATTACGCCGCGCGCCTCGCCGCGATCTTCGCCAATGGCGGGCGCCTGGCCGTCGTCGTCGACGAGGATGCCGTCGTCTGCGTCGCGCTGTGGCGGGTGATCGAAAACACCGCCGAGGGGCGCCGCCTGTATGTAGATGACCTCGTCAGCGCCGAGGCGCGCCGCTCGCAGGGCGCCGGCAAGATGCTGCTCGACTGGCTTGCGGACAAAGCCCGGGCCCTGGGTTGCGACGCGCTGGCGCTCGATTCGGGCGTGCAGCGGCAGCACGCGCACCGCTTTTATTTTCGCGAGGGAATGCATATCCCCTCGTTCTGCTTCAGGAAGGCTGTGAAATGAAACCGATCAACGTTGGACTTCTGGGCATCGGCACCGTCGGTGGCGGAACCTTTACCGTACTCAAACGCAACGCCGAGGAAATTACCCGCCGCGCCGGGCGGCCGATCCAGATCACCGTTGTCGCCGACAAGAACCTGGAACTGGCGAGGCAGGTCACGGCCGGCGCATGCCGGGTGACCGATGACGCTTTTGCCGTGATTTGCGACCCCGACGTCGACATCGTCGTCGAACTGATCGGCGGCTACGGCGTGGCCAAGGACCTCGTGCTCAAGGCGATTGCCAATGGCAAGCACGTGGTGACGGCCAACAAGGCGCTGCTGGCGACGCATGGCAACGAAATCTTCGCCGCCGCCCAGAAGGAAGGCGTGATGGTGGGCTTCGAAGCGGCGGTGGCCGGCGGCATTCCGATCATCAAGGCGCTGCGCGAAGGGCTGACCGCCAACCGCATCGAGTGGATCGCCGGCATCATCAACGGCACCACCAACTTCATCTTGTCCGAAATGCGCGACAAGGGGCATTCGTTCGATGCCGTACTGCATGAAGCGCAGAAACTGGGCTACGCCGAAGCC
>CAIXAY010000124.1 GCA_903917505.1 uncultured beta proteobacterium
CCCTTGCAGATTTCCACGAGATGACCGAGCAGGCCGAAACCGGTCACATCGGTCATGGCGTGCACGCCGGCCAGGCAGCCGAGCGCCGAACCGGGCGTATTGAGCTGCGTCGTCGTCTCTATCATCGTCTGGTAGTCGCGCGCCGCCAGCAGGCCTTTCTTGAACGCGGCGCTGTAGAGGCCGATGCCCAGCCCCTTGCCGAGGATCAGCTTGTCGCCGGGCTGCGCGCCCGAATTGCGCCTGACGTTGCCGGGGTGAACGAGACCGATGGCCACCAAGCCGTAAATCGGCTCGATCGAATCGATGGTATGGCCGCCGGCGATCGGGATGCCGGCCCGGGCGCACACCGACTCGCCGCCCTCGAGGATCAGCCGGATGGTGTCCAGCGGCAACGTATTGACCGGCATGCCGACGATGGCCAGGGCAAAGAGCGGCGTGCCGCCCATGGCGTAGACATCGGAAATCGCGTTGGTCGCGGCGATGCGGCCGAAGTCGTAAGGGTCGTCGACGATGGGCATGAAGAAATCGGTCGTGGCGACGATCGCCTGCGTCGCGTTGATCTGATAGACCGCCGCGTCATCGCTGCTTTCAATGCCGACCAGCAGTTGCGGCGGCAACAGCGCCGGCGCCGTCTTGGCGAGGATCTGCTCGAGCACGCCGGGGGCAATCTTGCAGCCGCAACCGCCGCCGTGCGACAGCGAGGTGAGTTTGATCGGCTCGGCGGGCGGCGTGTCCGCCGGGGGGGCTGTTTTCTTGCGCATGATGGGCATCGGCTATCGCGTTGGAAGCGTATTGGAAAATGGAATGAAGCGCGAATGGGCAGCGGGTTCAATGCGGATCAGGCGACATCGAAGCCCGCGCCTTCGATCGCCGCCTTGAACTGCGCCACATCGACCGCCGCCGGATCATAGACGATGTTGGCCTGCCCTTCGTCCAGCGAAACTTCGACGCGTTCGACACCGGGCAAGGCCAGCAGCACGCCGCTGACGTTCTTGACGCAGCCCTGGCAGCTCATGCCGCCGATACCCACGATAACCTCCTGCATAGTCACTCCTTTCCGGCGAATTTTTGCTGCCGCAACAGCTCGGCGAATTCGTCGGCTGGCAGCGGAACACTGAAATGATACCCCTGAACTTCATCGCAGCCCTGACGCTTAAGCATTTCGAACTGCTCGGCGTGCTCGACGCCCTCGGCAATGACGCCGAGGCGCAGGCTGTGCCCGAGGCTGATCACCGCGCTGGCGATCGCCCAGTCATCCGGATCGCTGACGATGTCGCGGACGAAGGACTGGTCGATCTTGAGCTTGTCGATCGGAAAGCGCTTGAGGTAGGAGAGGCTCGAATAGCCGGTTCCGAAATCGTCGATCGACAGCTTGAGTCCCATCGCCGACAGGCTGAGGAGCGTCTGAACGGTCTCGTTGGCGCCGCCCATGACGATGCCCTCGGTCAGTTCGAGTTCGAGGTGCTGCGCGGCCAGGCCGGTATCGGCGAGCGCCGCGCGTATGGTTTCTTCGAGGTGGCCGCCGCGAAACTGGACCGAAGAAATATTTACGGCGACGCTGATCGTCGGCAGGCCGGCTTGTTGCCAGCGCCGGTTTTGCCGGCAGGCTTCGCGCAGCACCCACTCGCCGATCGCCACGATCAGGCCTGAAATCTCGGCCACCGGAATGAATTTGGCCGGCGGCACCAGGCCGATCTGCGGATGGTTCCAGCGGATCAGCGCCTCGGCGCCGACGATATGGCCGCTGGCCACATTGACCTGCGGCTGGTAATGCAGGACAAACTCGCCGCGCTCGAGGCCCTGGCGCAGGCTGTTTTCGAGGACCAGCCGCTCGAGCGCGGCGACGTTCATTTCATTGGCGAAGAATTGATAGGTGTTGCGCCCCGCATCCTTTGCCCGGTACATCGCCGTATCGGCGTGCTTGAGCAGGGTTTCGAAATTGCGGCCATCCTGGGGAAAGAGGCTGATCCCCAGCGACGGCGTCACCTTGAGTTCGTGCCCCTCGACCCAGCAGGGGCGCGCGACGACCTCGAGAATCTTGCGCGCCACTTCGACGGTGCCGTCGATGCTCGCCTCGGACAGCAGCACGACGAACTCGTCGCCGCCCAGCCTGGTCACCGTGTCCATGCGCCGCACGCAAGCGAGCAGGCGGTGCGCCACTTCGATCAGCAACTGGTCGCCGGCCGGGTGCCCGAGCGAATCGTTGATCGTCTTGAAATGGTCGAGGTCGACGAAGAGCAAGGCGACTTTGCTGATTTCGCGGTCGGCGCCGGACAGCGCCTGTTCCGTCCTGTCCTGCAGCAGCCTGCGGTTCGGCAGCTGGGTCAGCGAGTCGAAATAGGCCAGCTGGCGGATATGTTCCTGCGCCGCGAGGCGTTCCGAAATATCGGTGGCGATGGCCACGAAGTTCTGCACCCGATTGGCCGCGTCGCGATGCACGCTGAGCGTCAGCCAGACCGGGAACAGCCCGCCGTTCTTGCGCCGGCTCCAGAACTCGCCCTGCCACTTGCCGGTACTGACGATCGCTTCGCGCACGCTGGTAATGAATTCGGCCGAATGGCGTCCGGAGCTCAGCAGGCTGGTATTCTTTCCAAGCACGTCGGCGGCGCCGAAACCGGTCATTTCGACGAAGGCGGGGTTCACCGAAACAAAGTTGAGTTCGGCGTCAGTGAGCGCAATGGCTTGCTGGCTGCTCTCGAAAACACGCGCGGCGCGCTGAAGTTCCATCTCATCGCGCTTGCGCTCGCGGATGTCGCGAAACACGCTCTGGACCAGGCGCTGCCCCGCTGCTGTCTCGACCATGTTGGCGCTGATTTCGACGGCGACCGTCTCGCCGTCGGCGGTGACGATCTCCGCCTCTTCGGGTTCGCCGCCACTGTTATTCGCGTGCCGGGCAAACAGTTCGCGATACCTGTCGGCCTCGTCCCGCGGATGCATCGCCAAGTGGTGCATGCCGACGAATTCTTCATGCGGTCGCCCGAACAGCAGCTCGGCCTCGACATTGGCGTCGTTGACCAGGCCGCTCGTGCCGTCGGTGACGACGATCGCGTCCTGAGCGCCCTCGAAAAGCGTGACATAGCGCTTGGTCACGTCGTTAAGCGCGAGCTCGACCCGGCGTTGCGCGGAAAGATCGATCAGCGTGCCGACCGAGGCCGGGCGGCCTTGCAGCGTGCCGGGTTCGCCGAAGACCAGCAGCGGAAACCGGCTGCCGTCCTTGCGCACACCGACCACTTCGTACGGCGCCCCCGGCTCGCCGGACGCTCGCAGCCGCATCCTGTCGATCAGCATGTCGCGCTGCTCGGCCGGCACGAGATCGGCAAGGCACATCCTGTCGATGCACTCGGCGGCGCTGTAGGCGAACATTTCGCACAGTTTCGGATTGACGAAGCGGAACTTGAAATCCTGCAGGACGAAAACGCCGACCTGCACGCAATTCATCGTCGCGCGATATTTTTCTTCGCTCTCGCGCAAGCCGGCTTCGTCGCGGCGGCGCGCCGTGACGTCGACCGAGATGCCGCTGATCGACAGCGGTCTCCCCGCCGCACCGGCGAGCACAGCCATCGAATTGCTGTGCCAGACCCGCTCGCCCAGAGCGTTACGCAAGGGGTAATCGATCCGGGTGCGTATCGATTGCCCCGGATGCTTACGGCATAGGCGCAGGACATGCCTGAGCAAACGCGCGGCAATCTGCGGTTCGAACAGTTGCTCGCGCAGCAATTGAGAGCCGCGCGCATGCAAGTCTTCAAGGCTCAGACCGTAGATCGATGCGGCAATCGGGCTGATGTAATCAAAGCCGCCGCGCACCAGGTCGAGGCGATAGACGATATGCTCGGAAGCGTCGAGCAGTTCGCGCAGAAAACTGTCGCTTTCCACCGCTGCCTGCGGCTGACCCGGGACGCTTGGTGCGCTCAACTTGCCTCCTGTTTGCCCGCCCGCCAGCGGCGCAAGAGCAGCGAATTTGAAACGACGGATACCGAACTCATGGCCATCGCGGCGCCGGCGAATACCGGATTGAGCCAGCCCAGCGCCGCCAATGGTATGCCAATGACATTATAGACGAAAGCGAAGAAAAGATTCTGGCGAATTTTTCCCAGCGTCGCCCGCGACAGCATGATGGCATCGGCGACGCCGGAGAGGTCGCTGCGCACGAGGGTGATGTCGGCCGCGGCGATGGCTGCGTCCGAACCGGCGCCGATGGCGAAACTGACGTCGGCTGCGGCCAGCGCCGGCGCGTCGTTGATGCCGTCCCCGACCATCGCGACCACCGTGTCGTGCGCCTTGAAGCCGGCGATCGCCAGCGCCTTCTGCGCCGGAGAAATGCCGGCGCGATAATCGTCAATGCCCGCCTCGCGGGCGATCGCCGCCGCCGTCAGCGCGTTGTCGCCGGTCAGCATCACGACGTGCACGCCCATCCCCTTGAGCCGCGCCACGGCCGCGCGCGAACTGGGCCGCAGCGGGTCGGCGACGGCCAGCACGGCCAGCGCGGCCATATCGGCAACGAGGACGACGACGGTCTTGCCCGCGCCTTGCAGCGCGGCGATTTGCGGCGCCGGCAGTTCGAGGCCCGGAAACCATTGCGGCGCGCCCAGGCGCAGGCGGCGCCCGGAAAGGCTGCCCTCGACGCCCATGCCCGGAACGGCGCGGAAATCCGCCAGCGCCGGCAGCGCCAGGCCGCGCTCCTGCGCGCGACCGAGAATCGCCTTGGCCAGCGGATGTTCCGAGCCCTGCTCGAGCCCGGCGGCCAGCGCCAGCGCTTCGTCCGCGCCGGCCTCGAGCGGCAGCAGGTCGGTCAGGTCGGGCTCGCCGCGCGTCAGGGTGCCGGTCTTGTCGATGGCCAGCACGGCGGTCTTTTCGGCGCGCTCGAGCGCCGACGCGTTCCTGACCAGAATCCCGGCGCGCGCGCCCTGCCCGGTCCCGACCATGATCGCCGTCGGCGTCGCGAGGCCAAGGGCGCAGGGACAGGCGATGACCAGCACGGCGACGGCATTGATCAGCGCGACGCTGAACACGCCGCCGATGAGCCACCAGCCGGCCAGGGTGCACAAGGCGATCAGGCAAACGACCGGGACGAAAATCGCCGCGATGCGATCGGCGAGCCGCTGCACCGGCGCCTTCGAGCCCTGGGCGTCGGCCACCAGGCGGATGATGCCGGCCAGCAGGGTGTGCTCGCCGACGCCGGTGGCGCGGCAGCGCAGGCTGCCGTCGCTGTTGGCGGTGGCGGCGAAGACACGGTCGCCGGGCCCCTTGGCCACCGGCATGCTCTCGCCGGTGAGCATCGC
>CAIXAY010000125.1 GCA_903917505.1 uncultured beta proteobacterium
AGCGCGAGCATGATGTAGAGCAGCGCGAAATCGAGAATGCGCAGCCACGAGTTGCCGAGCGCGCTGCCGACCACGATCGGAAAAACGGCGAGCAGCAGACCGATGGCCACGGTCGCGACGACCGCCGCGCGCTTGTCGTGGCGCCAGCTCTCGAAGGTCTGCATCGGCGTCATCATGCGCGCTCCGATACTTTCTCGCCGACGATTCCGGACGGCCGGAAGACCAGCACGCCGATGAGCACGAAGAAGGCGAAGATGTCCTGGTAATTGCTGCCGAGAAAACCGCCGGTGATGTCGCCGATGTAGCCGGCGCCCAGCGATTCGATGAGGCCGAGCAGGATACCGCCGAGCACCGCGCCGGCGATGCTGCCGATGCCGCCGAGCACGGCCGCGGTAAAGGCCTTGAGGCCGAGCATGAAACCCATGTAGTAATGCGCGATCGAGTAGTTGGCGCTGACCATCAGGCCGGCGACTGCGGCGAGCGCCGAACCGATGACGAAGGTCATCGAAATGATCTGGTTGATGTTGACGCCCATCAGCTGGGCGATCGGCGGATTCTCGGACGTCGCGCGCATGGCGCGGCCGAGCCGGGTGCGGTCGATGAGGATGATCAGGCCGGTCATCATCAGCGCGGCGATCAGCACGATGGCGACCTGGATGCTGGTGATCGTCGCGCCGAAAATGTCGTACTGCGCGGTCGGCAGGATCGGCGGGAAAGCATGATAGTTGCGTCCCCAGACGAGCATCGCGAGGTTTTGCAGGATGATCGACACGCCGATGGCGGTGATCAGCGGCGCCAGCTTGGGCGCGCGGCGCAAAGGCCGGTAGGCGACGCGTTCGATGACATAGCCGAGCGCCATGCATGCCGCCGCGGCCAGCGCCAGCGCCAGCAGGACCACGATGAACACCGGCAGGCCGCTGTCCGCGAGCAGCTTGATGACCGACAGGGCGACCATCGCGCCTATCATCACCACTTCGCCGTGCGCGAAATTGATCAGCCCCATGATGCCGTAAACCATCGTGTAGCCGAGCGCGACGAGCGCGTAGATGCTGCCGAGAACCAGGCCGTTGATGATTTGCTGGATGAATATGTCCATCGCTTGCGAAGCGCCTCTTGGCTTGCGGAACGGTGAAAATGACGCGACAAACAAACGGCACCCTCGGGTGCCGTTTGTTGACGTGCTTCTAGGGTTCTACTTCTTCTCTGCTGGAGCGGCTGCGGCCGGCGCGGCCGGCGCCGGTGCAGCAGGAGCAGCAGCGGGGGCCGCGGCAGCAGCCGGAGCCGGAGCCGGCGCCGCTTCGGCGGGTGCGCCGCCGATGGTTTCACGGTATTCCCACTTGCCGTCCTTGACCTGGTACAGGCTGATCGAGCCGCCCTTGAGGTCGCCCTTGTCGTCGAACTGGATCTTGGCGGTGACGCCCTGGTAATCGGTCTTGCCGATTTCCGGCAGGAACTTCACGGACTCGACCGAGTTGGCGCGCTTCATCGCGTCGACCATGACCATCGTCGCGTCATAGACGTAAGGGGCGTAGAGCTGGATCTGGCCGTACTTGGCGTTGAACGCATCGCCGAAAGCCTTGCCGCCGGGCATCTGGTCGAGCGGCACGCCGGGCAGCGAGCAATACTGGCCTTCGCTGGCGGCGCCAGCGAGCTTGATGAATTCCGGCGTGCAGCCGCCGTCGCCGGTGAGGAACTTGGCCTTGACGCCGAGCGACTTCATCTGCTTGGCCATCGGCCCGCCCTGCGCGTCCATGCCGCCGTAGAACACGACATCGGGTTTCTTCGACTTGATCTTGGTCAGGATGGCGGCGAAATCGGTCGCCTTGTCGTTGGTGAATTCGCGCGTCACGACCTTGCCGCCGGCCGCCACGACGCCTTTTTCGACTTCGTCGGCGAGGCCCTGGCCGTAAGCCGTGCGGTCGTCGATGATGGCCACGGTCTTGCCGGCCATCTGCTTGGCGGCATAGCCGCCGAGCACCTTGCCCTGCTGCACGTCATTGGCCATGACGCGGAAGGTCGTCGAGAAACCCTGCTGGGTGTATTTCGGGTTGGTCGCCGAACCGGAAATCTGCGGAATGCCGGCATCGAAATAAAGCTTGGAGGCGGGGATCGTCGTGCCGGAATTGAGGTGGCCGACGACGCCATTGACCTTGGCGTCGACGAGTTTCTGGGCGACGATGGTGCCCTGCTTCGGGTCGGCCTGGTCGTCTTCGGGAACGAGCACGAACTTGATCTTGGCGCCGCCGATTTCCAGCGCTTTCGCGTTCAGTTCGTCGATGGCCATGCGCGCGCCGTTTTCGTTGTCCTTGCCGAGGTGTGCCTGCGGGCCGGTCAAGGGGGCGACGTGGCCAATCTGTACGGTCACTTCGGGCTTCGC
>CAIXAY010000126.1 GCA_903917505.1 uncultured beta proteobacterium
CCGGTTGGCGTTGGCCACCAGCGCGTTGAGCAGCGCGAATTCGCCGCTCGTCAAGGGTTGCACTTCACCGGCGCGCGCGAGCTGGCGCGCGCCGCGATCGAAAGACCAATCGCCGAAACGATAGATGCCACCGCGCGGATCCGGCGCCGCGGGCGGCGGCGTGCCGCGGCGCAATACGGCTTCGATGCGCGCGACCAGTTCGCGCGGATCGAAGGGTTTGCCGACGTAATCGTCAGCGCCCATCTCGAGGCCGAGCACGCGGTCCACCGCTTCGTCGCGCGCGGTGAGCATGATGATCGGCCGCGTCTCACCGCGCGCGCGCAGGCGCCGGCATGCCGCAAGGCCGTCTTCGCCCGGCAGCATCAGGTCGAGCACCAGAAGATGCGGCTGGTAGCGTTCCAGATAGGCGTCGATCTGGCGCGTGTCCGGCAACAGCAGGGTGTCGAAGCCGTGCCGGCCGAGATAGGTGGCGAGCAATTGCCGCAGTTCGGGGTCGTCATCGACCAGCAGGATTTTTTTCATGATCGGATCTTCAGGCGTTGGCGATCATTCTATGACGCGCCCAAGCCGGGATTGACAGTGGAAACAATTTGAAACCATCTTCCCCGGCCGAGAAATCATTTGCAATGCCAGCGGGCCGAAAATGGCATCGTCAGAAGAGGACTCGCACCCGATCTGCATCGATACCGTTCAACTTGACAGGAACCCCAACATGAAAACCCATTTTTCTCCGCGTCTGTTCATCGCCTCCTCGGTCATCGCGCTCGGGATCGCCGGCAGCGCTTTCGCGGCCCCGCCGCCGCAAGGTGACGCGCCCGGCGGTCCCGGCGCCAGCATGCACCAGGGACCGAGGATGCAGGGTATGAAGGAAATGGCCCGTCTGCACGACGATCTGAAGCTCGACGCGAAACAGGAAGCCTTGTGGCAGGACGCCGCCAAAGTCAGCAAGGACGGCATGGGCGGCATGCGCGAGCGGATGCGCAAGCAGCATGAGGAGATCAAAAACCTGCTCAGCCAGCCCGGCGCCGATCTGCACGCCGTCGCCAAGCGCATGGACGATTTCCGCGCCGAAGGCCAGGCCCTTCACCAGGCCAATCGCGATCGCTGGCTGGCCGTCTATGATGCGCTCAACCCCGAGCAGAAGGAAAAAGCGCGTCTCTTCCTCCAGAAAAAGCTCGAACACATGGGACACCGCGGAATGCACGGTCCGGCCCGCGGCTAAGATCGAGCCTTGCAAGTCATTCCGGTGAAAGCCGGAATCTGACCGCAGGGAATGCAGAGCCAGGAAGCGCAGACACTGGACACCGGCGTTCGCCGGTGTGACGACTTATTCAGCATCTTCTTGGCGTCCGCTGCGGACGCGCGTGTTACAAAATCACTTACGGATACTCGGCTGGCGCATCTCGGGGGCTTGTTATAATCACCGTTTCCCCCGTCCAGTTGGTTCCCATGCGCAAGTCACTTTTCATCGCCCTGCTTCTCTTGCCGGTGCTGGTCTTCGCCCAGCAGTTGCCTACTCCCCCGGCGCTTGCCGCCAAGTCCTGGCTGCTCGTCGAACTGGCTTCCGGCCAGGAACTCGCCGCGCAGGCGGCCGACGAGCGCCTCGAACCGGCATCGCTGACCAAGCTGATGACGGCTTATCTGACCTTCGCCGCGCTCAAGCAGGGAACGATCAAGATCGACCAGATGATTACGATCTCGGAGAAAGCGTGGCGGGCGAAAGGCTCGCGCATGTTCATCCAGGTCGGCAAGCAGGTGAAGGTCGAGGATCTGATCAAGGGCATGATCGTGCAGTCGGGCAACGACGCCTGCGTCGCCCTGGCCGAAGCCATCGCCGGCAGCGAGGAGAATTTCGCGCAGATGATGAACCACGAGGCACAGCGCCTCGGCATGAAGAACTCCAGCTTCCGCAATGCGGCCGGCATGCCCGATGCGCAGCACTACACGACGGCGCGCGATCTCGCGCTGATCGCCGGCGCGCTGATCCGCGATTTTCCGGAGGACTATGCGAAGTACTACTCGCTCAAGGAATTCCGCTACAACAATATTACGCAGCCCAACCGTAACCGCTTGCTGTGGCTTGACCCGACCGTCGACGGGATGAAGACCGGGCACACCGACGCCGCCGGCTTCTGCCTGATTTCCTCGGCCAAGCGCGGGCCGCGCCGCCTGCTCGCCGTCGTGCTCGGCACCACCTCCGATGGCGTGCGCACGCAGGAGTCGCTCAAGCTGCTCAACTACGGCTTCCAGTTCTACGATGCGGTTCAGCTTTATGCCAAGGATCAGGCGGTATCGGCCCTGAAGGTCTGGAAGGGCTCGGAAAAAACCGTCAAGGCCGGCTTTGCCCGCGATTTCGTCCTCGCCGTTCCGAAGGGCTATGCGCCTCGCCTCAAGGTCGAACTGGTTTCGCAGCAGCCCCTGATCGCGCCGGTGACCGCCGGCCAGGTTGTCGGAACGCTGAAGGTCAGCCTCGACGACAAGCCTTTTGGCGAGTACCCGGTGGTGGCCATCGAAGGCGTGCCGGTCGCCAATATCTTCGGCCGCGCGATCGACACGATTCGTCTGTGGTTCAACTAATAAAGGAAAATTCATGAACGCATATCTGAATGGCCAGTTTCTGCCGCTGAGCGAAGCGAAGATTTCGCCGCTCGATCGCGGCTTTCTGTTTGGTGACGGCGGTTACGAAGTCATTCCCGTCTATTCGCGCCATCCCTTCCGTATCGATGAACACCTGCGCCGCATGCAAGCGACCCTCGACGGGCTGCGCATCGTCAACCCGCACAGCAACGACGAATGGCGCGCCATCATCCTGCGCCTGATCAAGCAGGCCGAGTTTGCCGATCAGGCCGTCTATATTCAGGTCACGCGCGGCG
>CAIXAY010000127.1 GCA_903917505.1 uncultured beta proteobacterium
CATCGCCGCGACCGGCTTGCAAGCCAACCTGACCGAGCTCGAAGGCAAAGGCGTGCAACTGATCGACAAGGCGCCGCGCAAAGGCGCCGAAGGCTTGAACATCGCCTTCCTGCATCCCAAATCGACGCACGGCATTTTGCTCGAGCTTTGCGAAAAGCCGGCATAATTGCCGAAAGCAATCTGCGCTAGAATCAAGGCGCATGAATTGACGCCGTGCTAGCCTGTCGCTGAACGAATTGCCGGCCACCCCTTCGGGCGGCCGGAAAGTTCTCGAGGGGATCGTCGATGAACTGGTTCTCTTTGCCGGTGCTGCAAGCAGAAAACAAGGCGGCCTTCTACGATTCCGAGAGCGCTGCCGCCTGGCTTGCCGGGCAGCCGCAAGCCAATGCGCCTCTCATGCTGGGCGAGTTCGTCGCCCAGATCGAGGCCTTCAACGGCTGTTACACGGCGCCGCGCGAACGTTTCAAGACCATGGAGGTGTTGCGCACGACGCTGTTCGCGGTCAGCGCCGATTGCCAGCGCCGCTATGAGAACAAGCCGCTGCCCCTGTTGGCGGCTGAACAGCGGGTGTTCGATTCGGTGCGTCAGCTCTGGTCGGCGTGCACGCTGGCCTATCTGCATTGCCTGAACGCCTGCCTCGAAAACGATCCGACGATCGTCCATCACGGCGCCCGGGTAGCGCATCGCGTGCTGTCCTGCCTGCGCATGGAGCAGATCAATTCCTATCTCGGCAGCGCTGAACTCGCCGAGAATTTCTGGCGCAATGCGCACGGCGTCTATGCCGCCGCCGAACAGCTTGGCGTCACGCGCCAGCCGGTGACCGACCGGCTGCTCGGGGAAACGACCGAATCGACGGTGAGCGGCCAGTACTGCATGCTGCTGCTCATGCAACTGGCCTGGCCCTACATGCTCACGCGCGCTCAGCTCGTTGCCGTAAGCCGCTGGTTCGCGCGCTGGCGCGAACAGGCGGCGGTGCTCGGCGAAGCGGCGACGGGTTCGCGCGCGCTTTCCATCGCCCTCGATCTGGCGCAGGACGCGCCTATCCACGACCGGCCCGCGCTGCCGCGCGTCGGGCGCTGGCTGTCGCTCGGCCATGTGCTGGCCAAGATGCGGCAGCGGCTCAAGCTGCTCGCGGACGGCGAGTCGCCGGAACATCTCAAGCTCGGCAGCGGCCTTTCGGCGGAGGCGTGCGCGAGCCTGTTGGTGGCGCTCGCCGAGCGATTGCAAAATCCCCAGGCCGCCTCGCCGTCGGGCAGCGGCGAAGGCCCGGTTGCCTTCGCTGCCGCCGGACTCGAAAGCATTCACTACCTGCTCGGCGGCAAAGGCCTGCACGATCCGGTTGAAACCACGCTGCTCAGCGCCCACCAGATCGCCGTTTTCGGCCATGTCGTGCGCGAACCGGAGGACAGCCAGATCGACCACGACCGGCCCGAAACCTGGCGCGTCACCTGGCACGGCACCGGCGAGCTGCATCTCCTGCGCCCGGCCGGCAACGGCGAGTCACGCCTGAGCCCGCGCAGCCTGCTGGCCATCCAGTTGCCGCAACCCGATCACTTTCGCCTGGCGACGGTCAGCGGCCTGTATGCGCGGCGCGACGGCAGCCTGTGCGTTGCCGTGACGCTGCTTGCCGGCAAGCCCGAGGCGCTGGTCGCCGAACTGCGCGAGAAGCCGGCCGGCAAGATTTCACGGCATCCGGCTTTCCTGCTGCATGCGCCTGAGGACGGCCGCGCAATTTCGCTGATCGTGCCCGCCGGCCTGTCGGCGCGCGCCTTGGCCATCCGCTTCTTCAAGGACCGGGCGCAGACGCCGCTCGACCTCGGCCTCGGCGATTTGATCGAGCGCGGCGCCGACCACGAACGCCGGTCGCTCGCGACCAGCTGACGGCGGGCAAGAGGCGGCGTTAAGTTCCGCCGCTATCCCTGTGCAAGCCCGCGCCGTTCCCGCGCGGGCTCCTTCCTCAACCGGCTTCAGTTCTTCTTGACGACGGTCTTCTGGCCGCGCGGGACCATCTTGTAGCGATAGACTTCGGAAATTTCTTTGTCATATCCGGGATAGAAGCCCTTGACCATGCCGAGCACGATGCGGCTGCCGCGATTGAACAGGACGAGGAGTTCGCCGGTTTTCGGATCGACTGCGCTGCCTTCGATCTCGCCCTGGAACTTGACTTCCGTGAACGATTTTTCGCGGACGACTGGGGCCCATGATTTGTCCGTTACTTCGACGCGGTAGAGGGTATCGGGTTCATTGAGATCGGCCGTGCCGTCGTCGGCGGTGACGAACAGCTGGCCCTTCCAGTAATGGATTCCCTGCAGCCATTGCGGTGGGGGCTGCAGGTGCACCTTGCGCAGGTACTTGCCGGAATCGAGACTGTATTCGTAGATGTAACGGCCGCTTTCCTCGCCGACCCACGAAGTCATCCAGACGGTGCGCTTGTCGGTATCGACGCAGATCGCCGACACTTCTTCCTGTCCGCTCGCGGGCTCGAAACTGAATGCCCGCTTGAGCTTCAGCGTGTCGGCGTCGTGGATGGCGATCTGGATGTCCTTGCCGACGCCGTCGGCGAAGTTTTCGGCGCCGACGAAGATCTCGCCATTGAATACGTCGATGCCGCCGATATGGTTGGAAGCGATCGGATAGCCTTCGAACGGCGCTTCGTTCGACAGCAGCAACTTGCCGGTCTTGTCGTACTTGTACAGGGCCTTGCTGCCGCTGACATAGTAGTAATTGCCGTCCGAGGCAACGCCCTGGCGGCCCTTGACTTCAATCGTGCCGGCCAGGGTGTAGTCGTACTTGGGCAGCGGCGAGGCCTTGGGTTCGGCCTGGGCCGGCGCGGCGCCGAACAGCGCGCTCAGGACGATAGGCAAGGCAATGAGACGACAGCGTTTGAACATGACGGATCTCCCTCGTATGGATTCTTGTTTGAATTGAAAACCACTGGAAACCGAACAACTGCATCTTCGCAAACGAACAGCATATTTCGCAGCAAACACTATGGCGTCGCCATGCGCTTGTCAACAGGGCAGTCACGCTATGAAAAGCGGCTAACCTGAAGTTACCCCCTTTGTAGTCACCCCCAATAACGACAAGTGCTTGTCTGGTCTAACGATTCGGGCCACTTGTCGTTTATTTTTGTTACAATGTGTAGTCACTAATATACTTGA
>CAIXAY010000128.1 GCA_903917505.1 uncultured beta proteobacterium
CCGAGATCATGTTGATGATCGAGCCCGGAACGAAGAAGGGCGAAATCTTGCGCATACCGGCGGCGACGTATTCCGCGTGCGTCGCTTCGATCATCGGCAGCCCGCCGATGCCCGAACCGATCGAAATGCCGATGCGCTCGGCGTCGGCAGGATGCGCCTCGAGTCCGGCGTCCTTGATCGCCTGGATCCCGGCGGCCATGCCGAATTGAATGAAGAGGTCCATGCGCCGGGCATCCTTCGCCGGCACGTACTGGGTAACGTCGAAATCCCTCACTTCGCCGGCAATTTGCGCCGGAAATGAAGAAGCATCGAAACGCGTGATCCGGTCGATTCCGGAGCGTCCGGCAATGATGTTCTGCCAAGCTTGATCGATCGTATTTCCGACCGGCGAAATAACGCCGAGGCCGGTTATGACAACTCTGCGACGTGCCAATTGCTTCTCCGGAAAGGACTGGGAAAATCTGGAATGAGGGACACGATCAAAAACTGCGGGCGGCACGATGACCGCCCGCAGAAAGTGTTCGCGGAAGGATTACTTCTTGTGACTGGTGACGTAGTCAATGGCCTGCTGAACGTTGGTGATCTTTTCGGCTTCGTCATCGGGAATTTCGCACTCGAATTCTTCTTCGAGCGCCATGACGAGTTCTACCGTGTCCAGCGAATCCGCGCCGAGGTCGTCAACGAACGAGGATTCGTTCTTGATATCCGCTTCATTGACGCCGAGTTGTTCTGCGACAATCTTCCTGACGCGTTGTTCGATATTTTCCATCAAAGGACTCCTTCTTAAGGTTCATGTTTGAAACAAAACCAAGCTATTTTACCAAAATGGCCGCTACTTACCAACTGAGCGAAGCGGTCCGTGTCGCCCACTGCCCTCGCGGGCGTCTAATCCATGTACATTCCGCCGTTGACGTGAATCGTCGCGCCGGTGATGTAGGCCGCGGCCGGCGAAGCGAGAAAACCGACCGCCGCCGCGATGTCTTCGGGTTGGCCAAGCCGCCCGAGCGGGACGTTGGCAACGAGCGCCGCGCGCTGCTTCTCCTCGAGCACCTTGGTCATGCTGGTGTCGATGAAGCCGGGGGCGACGCAGTTGACCGTGATGTTCCGGCTCGCCAGTTCGCGCGCCAGCGAACGCGACAAGCCGCTGACGCCGGCTTTCGCGGCGCAATAGTTGGCCTGTCCGGCGTTGCCGGCATGACCGACGACCGAACTGATATTGATGATGCGACCGGAACGCGCCTTCATCATGCCGCGCATCACGGCGCGCGAAATGCGAAACACCGACTTGAGGTTGGTGTCGATGACCGCGTCCCATTCCTCATCTTTCATGCGCATGGCCAGATTGTCGCGCGTGATGCCGGCATTGTTGACCAGGATGGAAACGCCGCCGTATTCCTTGTCGATCAGGTCGATGGTGGCGTCGATCTGGTTCGGGTCGCGCACATCCATGACCAGGCCGCGTCCGAGCAATCCGGCTTCGGCGA
This sequence comes from uncultured beta proteobacterium, assembly GCA_903917505.1. The sequence goes on from CAIXAY010000128.1 coordinate 1,485, forward strand.
GATAGGCGGTGACGCGTTGCGCACTGGCTTCGTTGATGTCGGTGCCGATCACGGTGGCGCCGGCACGCGCCAGCACGAGTGCAACCGCCGCGCCGATGCCCTGCGCGGCGCCGGTGACCAGAGCGACTTGACCTTGTAATGACATGATTTACTCCAGATTGAGGTTGGCTTCGATTGAAGCTAAATCAGCGAGAGCGACGCCATTGACGCCATCGGCGCAACGTTTGCTCAAGCCCGCGAGGACTTTCCCCGGCCCGCATTCGGCGATCGTCGTCACCCCGGTCGCCGCGATTTTTTGCACCGTTTCGACCCAGCGTACCGGCGAATAAGCCTGGCGAATCAGCGCATCCTTGATTTTTTCCGGGTCTGTTTCGATGGCCACGTCGACGTTGTTGACCACCGGAATCGTCGGCACCGCGAAGTTCAACTCCGCGAGGCGAGACGCCAGGCGGTCCGCCGCCGGCCTGATCAGCGAAGAGTGGAAAGGCGCTGACACCGGCAGCAATACGGCGCGCTTCGCGCCCCTCGCCTTGCAGCCTTCGCAGGCGCGCTCGACCGCCGCCTTGTTGCCGGCGATGACGGTCTGGCCGGGGCCGTTGAAATTGACCAGCTCGGCGACTTCGCCGCCGCCGATCGCGAGCATCGCTTCGTTGCAGGCTTCGCGGATCTTGTCGTCGTCGAGGTTGAGGATGGCCGCCATCGCGCCCGCGCCGATCGGCACGGCTTCCTGCATCGCCGTCGCGCGCAGGCGAACCAGCGGCACGGCGTCCTTGAATTCGATAACCCCCGCGGCGACCAGCGCCGAATATTCGCCGAGGCTATGGCCGGCGACCATCACCGGCGTCTTGCCGCCCTTGTCGAGCCACAGGCGATAGGCGGCTACGGCGGCCGTCAGCATCACCGGCTGCGTATTGACCGTCTGCGCCAGCGCTTCGGCGGGCCCTTCGGCCAGCAACTGCCACAGATCCTGCCCCAGCGTTGCCGACGCCTCGTCAAATGTCGCGCGCACCACCGCCGATTCGCCGTACGCGGCCATCATGCCGACCGATTGCGAACCCTGACCCGGGAAAACGAAAGCGAATGTCATGGAATTATCCTTTTTAGAACTCGAGCAACACGGCGCCCCACGCAATGCCGCCGCCGATGCCGGCAAGCATGATCTTCTGCCCGGATCGAATGCGCCCGTCGCGCACCGCGGCATCGAGGGCCAGCGGAATCGACGCCGCCGAGGTATTGCCATGGCGATCGACGGTGACGATCACTTTGTCCATGGGGAGGCCGAGCTTCTTGGCCGTCGACTCGATGATGCGGATGTTGGCCTGATGCGGCACCAGCCAGTCAAGGTCGGCCGGCGCGACGTCCGCGGCCTCGCAGCACTCCTTGGCGCCCTCGGCGAGAACGCGTACCGCGACCTTGAACACGGCGGGCCCGTCCATGCGCAGGAAGGGATCGCCGCAGACCTTGCCGCCGCTGATTTGGCCGGGCACCGAGAGAATGCTGTTGTAGGAACCGTCGGCATGCGCCGAACTGGCCAGGATACCGGGCTTTTCCGAAGCCTCCAGTATCACTGCGCCGGCACCGTCGCCAAACAGCACGCAGGTCGTACGGTCCTTCCAGTCCATGATCGTCGAGAAGACTTCGGCACCGACCACCAGCGCTTTCTTGTGGCTGCCGGAGCGAATGAATTTCTCGGCGATGCTTACTGCATAGACGAAGCCGGCACAAACCGCCTGCACGTCGAAGGCCATGGCGCCCTGGTTGCCAAGTTTCGACTGCAACAGGCAGGCTGCGCTCGGGAAGACGAAATCGGGCGTCGAGGTCGCGAGGATGATCAGATCGATCTCGCCCGCCGCGATTCCCGCCGCGGCAAGCGCGCGGCTGCTGGCTTCGTAGGCGAGGTCGCTGGTGGTGCAGCCGGGTTCGGCAAGATGCCGCGACTTGATGCCGGTGCGCGTGACGATCCATTCGTCCGTGCTATCGACACCGCGCTGCTTTATGAGCTCATCGTTGCTGACAGGCTGGCCAGGCAGATAACTGCCGACGCCTGAGATACGGGCATACATCTTATGCTGTCTCCTGAATCATTTGTTGCTGGGCTACGCGTTCGGTGATACGGACCAAGACACC
>CAIXAY010000129.1 GCA_903917505.1 uncultured beta proteobacterium
CGACCGGATTGCGTCCTTGCGTGCCTTTGGTGAAATGGGTAATGCCGATGAGAGCCGCGTCACGCTCCTTGGCAAACTCGACAAGCGGCTGCAAGCCTCGGCGCGTCTCTGCATTCTTATGGCTGTCACCACCCACCGCAGAGACAACAGGATCGATCAGGATCAGCCCGAGGTCCGGTATCTCGCGCGACATTTCGATCAGGATGGGGATGTCGGTAGCAGGATCAAATGCCCGCTTGTGCCCATCGATGATGATATTCTCAACGTAATAGAGCTTGTCGGGATTGCCTCCGGCGACGCGAAAGCGTGGAACGATGGCATCCTCGATATCATCCTCGCCCGACCACACCAGCACGTCGCGCGGGCGTTCTACCTTGGAACCGTCCGGCCATTTCGTGCCGCTCGTGAGCCTGGCCGCAAGGTCATAGCCAATGGTAGACTTACCGGCACCCTTGCCGCCGCCGAACACCTCGAACTTGCCACGCGCCAGCCAACCCGGCCACAGCCACACTACGGCACGGTCCTTGACATCGCAGCCGCGTCCTAACAGCCCCTTGGGTTTGCCGCCAAGCTCGCCCGGTTGTGGTGGATCGGCAATCACTACTTCCTCGACCCCGTATGTCGTAGCGCGTGAGCCAGGATCATTGCCGCGACCATAGGCGCTGGCGACGGTTTCCTCGATGCGCTGGTAGCCCGGCAGATGCACCTCTAACATGGTGCGGGCGTGCGCCTCGGAGATGGCATAGTCCTTGAGCATCGCGGCGTAGGCGTAGAGCGAATGATTGGCTGTACCGCCGCCATCGACCGGCACCGGCTTCATAGCCAGCCAGCGCCACGCCTTGTAGATGTTCTCGGGCAGGTCAAGCTCAACATCGCCAGCAGCCTTGAGCGGCGGAAGCTCCTCGCGCTCGACCAGCAACCGTAAGCTATCGGGCAGGTCGGCGATATCAGCCATCTAGATAAGCGCCGATAAACACGGCCGCGATTTGCGGGACGATGGCATTGCGCGTGACCGCTACCATGACACCTGCACCATCCGATAAACCCTTGCCCGACGCTCGGGATCGGAAGACCATATCTTCAAAGGCCAAAGAAGAATAATAAAGCCGCGAGAGAAAAAGTCTATACGGCTCTCTCGCATAAAACGCCAACGCCTTCCAAATCTAATCACCATCGCTGCCTCCCTCCACCTGGGTGAGCATCCACCGTCATGCGTGCAGATCGCGGTACTCGCGCCCGTCGATCGTCGAAGGCGGGACCAAAACGTATCCACCGCGGCCGCGCGTATCAAGGCCAGGACCGAGCTTGCCGACTGTTGAGGGCAGCGAGCCGTGGAAATAAAGATGGCGCCCGCCCGATGGCGTGATGACGGTGCGTGTCGTGACCATATCGTGGAGTTCGGTCGTCACACGCTCCCAGCTTTCATCGCCGCGGTGGCGCGGGTCGATATCGATTACGCACCAGCCGGCCTTGTCGGGCTCTAAAGCCAGGTTGTAGTCGGCCTGGGCCCACCAGCGATTTATGATGTCCTCGTTGGTGGTCGCGTCCTTGAAGCCATTAGGGCAGGCTGGACGCTTGCCGTTGACCACACAAGGGAAGATCGGGAGGCCAAGGCGGGCGTATGCCAAAGCCATCTCATGGCGCGGCGACATAGATTTCCTCCTTGCGTCGAGCTAG
>CAIXAY010000130.1 GCA_903917505.1 uncultured beta proteobacterium
GTCGAATGGATATTGATCGTGATGTTCGGCATCATGGCGATCCTGGTGTTCGGCAATGTGGTGCTGCGTTACGGTTTCAATTCGGGCATTGTTTTTTCCGAAGAAGTGTCGCGCTTCATGTTCATGTGGCTGACGCTGATCGGCGCGCTGGTGGTGATGAAGGATCACGGCCACCTCGGGATGAGCAGCGTCGTCGATAAGCTGGGCGAGCGCGGGCAGCGCATCTGCCGCTTTCTCGCCGACGCCCTGACGCTCGCCTGCTGCATCCTGCTGGCGCGCGGCACCTTGAAGCAGGTGCTGATCAGCTGGAGCGACGAGTCGCCGGTGACGCATGTGTCGATGGGCTTCGTCAAATGCGGCCTGCTCATTTCCAGCGTGGGCATGGTGCTGATTCTGATCTATTCGCTGTGGCGCCAGCTGACCGGCCGCATGTCGCGCGAAGAGCTTTCGCCCTACAGCGGCAGCGTCGGCGAATGAGATCGGGAGAAACGCCATGACCATTATGACTTTCATGCTCTCCCTGCTCGGCGCCATGGCGCTGGGTGCGCCGATCGCTTTTTCGCTGCTCATCTGCGCCGTGGCGATGATGCTGCAGATGGACAACTTCGACTCGCAGATCCTGGCCCAGAACCTGATGGAAGGGGCCAACAACTACCCGCTGATGGCGGTGCCCTTCTTCATGCTGGTCGGCGAACTGATGAACGCCGGCGGCCTCTCGAAGCGCATCGTCGAATGCGCCGACGCCCTGGTCGGGCACGTGCGCGGCGGTCTCGGCTACGTGGCGATCATCGCCGCGGCGATCGTCGCCAGCATTTCCGGCTCGGCGGTGGCCGATACGGCGGCGGTGGCCGCGCTGCTCATACCGATGATGCGCGACGCCGGCTACAACGTGCCGCGCGCCGGCGGGCTGATCGCCTCGGCCGGCTGCATCGCGCCGGTGGTGCCGCCGTCGATCCCGATCGTCGTCTTCGGCGTCATCACGCAGCTGTCGGTGACCAAGCTCTTCATTGCCGGCATCTTCCCCGGCCTGATGATGGCCATTGCGCTCGGCGCGACCTGGTTCATCTATGCCAAGAAGGAACCGGGCGGCGGCGGCCGCAAGTTCGACGGCAAGCGCTTCGGGCGCGCCGTCGTCGATGGCGTCTGGGCGCTGGTGCTGCCCTTCGTGATCATCGGCGGCATGAAGTTCGGCGTGTTCACGCCGACCGAAGCGGCGGTCGTGGCGCTGTTCTACTCGATGTTCTGCGGCCTGTTCGTTTACCGCGAACTCGACTACCGGACCATCCCCGGCCTGATGCTCACGGCGCTCAAGACTTCGAGCACCATCATGTATCTGGTCGCCGCGGCGATGGTCTCGGCCTGGCTGATCACGATTGCCGACATCCCCGGCGAGACGATCGCCCTGCTGCGCCCGTTCATGGACAGTCCGATCCTGCTGATGTTCATGATGATGGTCCTGGTGTTCATCGTCGGCACCGCGCTCGACCTGATGCCGACCGTGCTGATTCTCGGTCCGATCCTCGTGCCGGTGGCCCGGGAAGCCGGCATCGACCCGATCTATTTCGGCGTGCTGTTCATCATGAACAACGCCATCGGCCTCTTGACCCCGCCGGTCGGCGTCGTGCTCAACGTCGTTGCCGCCGTCTCCAAGGAGAGCCTCGACAGCGTCATCGTCGGCGTCTGGCCTTTCCTCGTCGCCGAAACGGCATTGATGTTCCTGATGGTCTTCTTCCCGCCGCTCGTCCTCGTGCCGATGAAGTGGCTGCTGTAAGGCCACGCTGTCGCCAGCGATCGCCGGCCGCCAAAATCAAATCGACGACCCCGTCCAGGCGAGTCGACTTCTGGCCTTTCCGAAGTGCCGCCCTTCACCCGCCCAGGCGGCAGCTGCATTGTTGCGGCAACTAATTACCTGATTAGCAATGACCTTCAGCCACCCGAATCAAGCGCAGTGGCTGCGGCCCGCACTGGGCGGCAGCGACCGGCAAACGCTCGTTGAGTGTTGCCAGGTTGAAGCGGCGGTTGAAGCGGTAGGCGAAGGCGGCGAGGTAACGAACGGCATATTGGCGAA
>CAIXAY010000131.1 GCA_903917505.1 uncultured beta proteobacterium
CGGTGGTCAAGCAGATCAAGAAGAGCGGCAAGCACTTCCAGGGCTGCATGTGCTACACCCTGACCGAGCCGCGCCTCGGCGGCGACGTCTACAACCTCGACTACTACGTCGGCAAGGCCAAGGAACTCGAGGCCATGGGCGCCGATTCGATCTGCATCAAGGACATGGCCGGCATGATCGCGCCGTACGACGTCTATGCCCTGGTCAAGGCGCTCAAGGCGGTGACCAAGCTGCCGATTCACCTGCACAGCCATTTCACCTCGGGCATGGCGTCGATGGCGCAACTCAAGGCCATCGAGGCCGGCGTCGACATTCTCGACACCTGCATGACGCCTTACGCCTATCGCACATCGCATCCGGCCATCGAGCCGCTGGTGATGACCCTGCTCGGCACCAACCGCGACACCGGCTTCGACATCCGCAAGCTCGCCGCGATCAACGAAGTCCTCGAGAAACAGGTGATGCCGAAGTACAAGCACCTGCTCGACGATTCCAAGGTCTCGATCATCGACATCAATGTGCTCCTGCACCAGACGCCGGGCGGCATGCTCTCCAACCTCGTGAGCCAGCTGCGCGAGATGGACGCGCTCGACAAGATCGACCTGGTGTACAAGGAACTGCCGCGCGTGCGCAAGGACCTCGGCCAGATTCCGCTGGTCACCCCGACCAGCCAGATCGTCGGCGTCCAGACCGTGAACAACGTGCTCAACGACACGCCCGGAGAGCGCTACAAGATGATCACCGGCCAGGTCAAGGATCTGTGTTACGGCCTGTACGGCAAGACCGCGGTGCCGATCGATGCCGAATTGCAGAAGCGGGCATTGAAGGGCTATGCGCGCGGCGAAGAGCCGATCACCTGCCGACCGGCGGAAGTGCTCGAACCGGAACTGGCCAAGGCCAAGGCCGAAATCGGCGATCTCGCGGTCGACATGGACGATCTGCTGATCTACGCGCAGTTCCCGGTGACCGGCAAGAAATTCCTCGAGTGGAAATACGGCCGCGCCGAAGTTCCGGCGAGCGTCAAGCCGATCACGCTCGAGTCGGTCAAGAAACAGGACGCGCTGATCAAGAAGGCCAAGGCCGGCGAACTCATCGAGAAGACCGAGAAGAAGACCGACATTCCGGCGAAATCGGAAAGGGCGCGCAGCTTCAACGTCTTCCTCGACGACGAATGCTTCAGCGTCGATGTCGATCCGACCGGTGATGTTCCTCCGGTCGTCGCGGCGCCGCGCGTCGTGCCGGCGGCAGCGCCGGTCGCTGCGGCGGCACCCCGGGCCGTTGCGCCGGCGCCAGTTGCCGCGCCCGCTGTCGCCAGCGCCCCCGCCGCTGCCCAGGGAACACCGATGCTGGCGCCGATGCCGGGAATGATCATTCGTTACCAGAAGAAACCCGGCGATGCCGTGACCAAGGGCGAAGCCGTCGTCGTTCTCGAAGCGATGAAGATGGAGAACACCCTGGTTGCGCCCTGTGACGGTGTGATCAAGACGATACAGTTCAAGAGCGGGGACACGGTGGCCAAGGGCGCGACGCTCTGCGTCATCTGAAATCCCGCTGATTGGAGAAAGACGGAGAAGAAGTTTGCGGCGGACGGCGATCATGCCGGCGGCGCATGACTTCTTCCACCGTGGCGCTGATGGCGCCGCATTTGCGAAGCATTCTCATCAAGCACCATCAAGGCCCGCGGCGTTAAGCCCGGGCCTTTGTTCTAGGCAAGTTCGTTCCAAATATGCAAGATCTTTTGAGAATACATCGCTTGTCGGCGAGCCCGAACCCCGTAAAAATGGCGCCTGCATTTAGAGCGCCTGCCGCCCTTGCGGCGAGGCCCCGAGTTGGAAGAGACGTCGCGATCGTGCACACATCGACCGGACATGAGTCGCGTTTATTAAGATGCACATATTAGCGGTGTCCATAAAACCGCTTCTCAAGGAGACCCAAGCAATGATAGCCGCCTACCTTCAGCATCAAGCCGAGCGCGAAAAATCAGGAATCCCGGCGCTGCCGCTGACGCCCGAACAGACCGCACAAGTTTGTCAATTGTTGATCGCCCCGCCCAAAGGCCAGGAAGCCCTGCTGCTCAGCCTGATCACCGACCGCGTTTCGCCTGGCGTCGATCCCTCCGCCAAGGTGAAAGCCGCTTTCCTCGCCGATGTGGTTTTCAGCCGTGTCGCTTGCCCGCTGATCACCCCCGCGGCCGCGATCAAATTGCTGGCCACCATGATCGGCGGCTACAACGTCGCGCCGCTGGTCGCCGCGCTGCAGGACGCGAAGCTTGCCGATGACGCGGCGCAAGCGCTCTCCGGCATCACGCTGGTCTATGACGCTTTCGATGAAGTCGCGCAACTGGCCAAGGCGAAATGCGCCGCTGCCCTTACCGTAATGCAGGCCTGGGCCGACGCCAAGTGGTTCACCGCGCGCAAGGGCCTGGCTGCGACCTACGAGCTCAAGGTTTACAAGGTCGACGGCGAAATCAACACCGACGATTTCTCGCCGGCCGGCGATGCCTCGACCCGCCCCGATATTCCGCTGCACGCCCTGGCCATGGGCAAGAGCCGTTTCCCGCAAGGTCTCGCGACCATCGCGCAATACCGCAAGGAAGGCTATCAGGTCGCTTTCGTCGGCGATGTCGTCGGCACCGGCTCGTCGCGCAAATCGGCGATCAACAGCCTGCTTTGGGCGATCGGCGAAGAAATTCCTTTCGTGCCGAACAAGAAATCGGCCGGCGTCATCATCGGCGGCGCAATCGCCCCGATCTTCTTCAACACCGCCGAAGACTCGGGTTCGCTGCCGATCAAGGCCGACGTCTCGGCGCTGAAGACCGGCGACCTGATCACCGTCGATATCGAAAACGGCAAGATCCTCGACGCCGCGGGCAAGACGCTCTCGACCTTCACGCTGTCGCCGCCGACCCTCGCCGACGAATTCCGCGCCGGCGGCCGCATCCCGCTGATCATCGGCCGCGCCGTGACCGAGAAAGCGCGCAAGTTCCTGGGCCTGCCGGCATCGACCGCGTTCACCCAGGTCGCAGCGGCCAAGGCCGTTGCCAACCCGCGCTACACCCTGGCGCAGAAGATGGTCGGCAAGGCCTGCGGCCTGGCCGGCGTCGCGCCGGGAACGGCCTGCGAACCGGCGATGACCACGGTCGGCTCGCAGGACACCACCGGCCCGATGACC
>CAIXAY010000132.1 GCA_903917505.1 uncultured beta proteobacterium
AAGACCTATCCTGCCGGCGTGAGAATCACCGACCGGGAGATGGACGAAATCAATATCCTTCGCCACTCATTCCACGGCGAATGGAATTACACGATCAGCCCAAAACCCTCCATACGACGCGATTAATCCTGAACGGGCCCTAAGCTGGCGGCGCCGTGGGGCGTCATTCACGCCCACGAGCGGACCAAAATCAGGAGTATCGATACGCCCTACGGCTGCATCCTCGCCAGCCACGATTATCTGCGCACCTTCAAGGTCAGTCAGCACCGGCAAATTCGCACTTGTCTCGAACGGATAACGGCGGAGCACCCGTCCTTTTCACTGGGCTTCGCCATGCTCGCCTTCGTGTATGGCCGCGAATACATCAACGATATCGATGTCCCTCGCGACGGTCCGTCTCCGCTTGATCTGTCACTGAGGTTCGCACAGCTGGCGGTGACGCTGAAGCCGAGCAGTGTGCGGGCACACCTGGCGCTGCACGAAAGCCTTTATTTGCGTGGCGACTTGACACCCGCGTTTGCCGCCGGTGAAGCGGCCTTATCACTCAATCCACTCGATCAGGAGGCCATCGGGCTCATCGGCTCCACCCTCACTTTGGCGGGGCAGATCGACCGCGGCAGCACCATGCTCAAAGACTCCGCGCTACGGCTGACGGTAAATCCGGCCTGGCTGGATTTTTGTTTATTCGTGGCCGCCTATGTCAAGGGAGACCTCGCCGCCGCTTCGCGCTTCGCCCATTCGGATTTCAGCGAAAACTATCCGTTCGGTCTGCTCGCGCGCGCGCTCGCCGCGGCCGCCGAAGGAAATCGTGAGCTTGCCAAACAGACTGGCAACCGGATGCTGGCGCTTTATCCGAACTGGAATGCGCCACGACAACAAATGGAAAAACTCATTCGTTCGCCGGAACTCGTCAACCGTCTCGATCGTGACCTGACAGCAATTATGCAGCCTTGACTGTGGAGCCGGGGGCCATGCTCATGCAGCTGGCTCCCACCCCTGGATTGGTCGGCTTTGGGTCTTGGCCGTGTGATAACGCGGCGGAGGGGGTATCGGCGGGCCGCGACAGGCGGGATGCGCTGCAAGGTAACGGTTTCGAGCATATTTTTCCGATTTCGGTCTGGGAGGCAACCTGGTTCATCATCGGCCCAACCTGACCGGCTATCAGGCTGTGCCGAGCCTGCAGTCGGGCCGTCTCAGGCCGCGATCGCCGCGAGCAGCGGCTTGATGCCGACGATATTCAGTACACGCGTCATGTTGTAGCCGAGCACGCAGAGCGCCATCTCGGTCGCAACCTTGGGCAGCGTCTTGCACAAGAAGTGCGTCGCGCCCATGCGCATCTTCAGTGTCCCGAACGGATGCTCGGCCGTCTCGCGCCGCATGCGCATCGCCTCGGGGTTCTTGTCGAGCCGCGCCTGCACCGCCTCGACCACCTGCTCGTGCTCCCAGCGCGTGATCCGCCGCTCCGGGCCTTTCGTGCATTTCGCCTTGAGCGGACAGGCTCGGCACGCATTTGTCCAATACCGGCGCATCTTCTGGCCGTCATCCACGGTCGTCATTCGATAGGTGAGTTGCTCACCGGCCGGGCAGCGATAAACATCCTCCTCAGCCAGATAAACAAAATCCTGCTTGCCGAAACGGCCTTCTGCTTTAGCACCAGATGTCATCGGCTTCGGCAATATCACGGTGACGCCGGCGCCCTCGCACGCCTTGATCTCCTCGCCGTTGAAGTAACCGCGATCGGCGACGGCCTCGAGTTTCTCGACCTTCAACGCTTCTTTGGCCACCTGCGCCGTATTGGCGAGTTGCGAGCGATCCGA